>DASYHX010000032.1:0-5836 GCA_035998065.1 Pseudorhizobium sp. | reverse complement strand
GACCGGGCAGGCAATTGAGGTCGTCTCGATCTGGCTGACCGTATACTTGAGCATAAGCATCGCCACGTCGCTGTTCATGAACTGGTTCAATGCCAAAATGGCCCTGGTAGAGAGATAAGCTCATGACTTCGATTGCAACGGGCTTTGTACGAACTGATCTCCTGCCGCCACAGCCGGCGCCACGCGAGAATGCGAGCATCGTCAACTGGGTCCGCGCCAACCTCCTCGCAACTCCCAAAGATGCGCTTTTGACGGTTCTAGCAGTTGCCCTACTGCTTTGGACCGTGCCGGGCATGTTGAACTGGCTGTTCTTTGATGCGGTGTGGACGGGGACGGATCGTACCGCATGCCTTACCGGCGCTCAGGGAGGAGTCCAGCCCAATGGCTGGACCGGCGCCTGCTGGGCCTTTGTCGGAGAGCGCTTCGAGCAGTTCATGTTCGGGCGATACCCGATTGACGAGCGTTGGCGGCCAATGCTGGTTGCAGCCTTGTTCGCGCTTCTTCTGATCCCGATCCTCATCCCCAAGGTGCCCTACAAGGGATGGAACGCCTTGGCCTTGTTCGTGGTCTTCCCAATTCTCGCCTTCTTCATTTTGCACGGCGGCTTCTTTGTTTTCCAGGAGGTGGAGACGCCGCTGTGGGGCGGCCTGATGGTTACCCTCATCCTGTCCTTCGTCGGCATCGCAGTTTCTCTGCCCGTAGGAATCCTGCTGGCCTTGGGGCGACGCTCGCAGATGCCAGTGATACGGACACTCTGCGTTGTCTTCATCGAGGTGATCCGCGGGGTACCCCTCATCACGGTCTTGTTCATGGCAAACGTGATGCTGCCACTCTTCCTGCCCACGGGCTGGACGATCGACAACTTCCTGCGGGCCTTGATTGGCGTGGCGCTGTTTGCCTCCGCTTATATGGCAGAAGTGGTGAGAGGTGGCTTACAGGCTATCCCGAAGGGACAGTATGAAGGGGCCGATTCGCTTGGCCTGAGCTATTGGCAAAAGACGCGGCTGATCATCATGCCGCAGGCGCTCAAACTCGTGATTCCCGGGATCGTGAATACCTTCATAGGTCTGTTTAAGGACACGTCGCTTGTGTCGATCATCGGGATGTTCGACCTGCTGGGCATCGTCCAGTTGAACTTCACCGACATCAACTGGATCACTCCCGTCACTCCAAGTACCGGGCTGATCTTCGCAGGCTTCGTGTTCTGGCTGTTCTGCTTTGGGATGTCGCGCTATTCCGCCTTCATGGAACGCCATCTCGATACCGGCCACAAATAATAACCCAGGGGAAAACAATGGCTGACGCCCAACCCAAAACGCTGACCGTCTCCGCTACCGATGTCGCGATCGACATCGTCGCCATGAACAAGTGGTATGGCGACTTCCACGTCCTTCGCGACATCAACCTGCGCGTCATGGCGGGCGAACGTATCGTTGTCGCCGGACCGTCCGGTTCCGGCAAGTCGACGATGATCCGCTGCATCAATCGGCTGGAAGAGCATCAGTCCGGCCGTATCGTCGTGGACGGAATCGAGCTCAGCAACGACATCAAGAAGATCGACGAAGTGCGCCGCGAGGTCGGCATGGTTTTCCAGCACTTCAACCTCTTCCCGCATCTGACGATCCTCGAAAATTGCACGCTGGCGCCGATCTGGGTGCGCAAGATGCCAAAGAAAAAGGCTGAGGAAATCGCCATGCACTATCTGGAACGGGTGAAAATTCCCGAACAGGCGCACAAATATCCGGGCCAGCTTTCGGGCGGTCAGCAGCAGCGCGTGGCGATCGCCCGTTCGCTGTGCATGAGCCCGAAGATCATGCTCTTCGACGAGCCGACCTCTGCGCTCGATCCGGAGATGATCAAGGAAGTCTTGGACACGATGGTGAGCCTTGCCGAGGAAGGCATGACCATGATCTGCGTGACCCACGAGATGGGTTTTGCGCGCCAGGTCGCCAACCGTGTCATCTTCATGGACCAGGGACAGATCGTCGAGCAGAACGAGCCGGCGGAATTCTTCGACAACCCGCAGCACGAGCGTACCAAGCTCTTCCTCAGCCAGATCCTGCACTAGCGTCCAAAGAACGACCGGAGATCAGGGGCCGTAGCGAGCGAAGCTGCGGCCCTTTTCCGCATCGAGGACTTAGCGACCTGTTCAGCGGGCGCGCGTTGGCAACTAATCCGAGGCGCCTGAACAAAGAGTTCAGCAACCAGCCGTAACGCATTGAACTTTTAGGAGAATGGTGGGTGATGTAGGGCTCGAACCTACGACCCGCTGATTAAGAGTTTGCCTTGAATTCCGGGTTTTCAGATGGTTAACAAGATGCGACCGAAGAGGCTTTTCCAGCCTTAGCATAGCGATGTCAGGCGAGAAAGCCGCCTCGCACCGCCACCGCGCCGGCGTTTCTTTTGTCCGGCGGGGTGAAGGCGAGCATGACGCGGCGGGATCCGCATCGAGGGCAGCGCAGCCTGGTCGACAGCATCGCCAGGGGAAAGTCGCGGCCCCGTGTGGCGACCAGCGTCATCATGTCCAGCTCGTATTTCCAGAGGCATTCCCGCACGGACTTCAGGCCCTCGCGCCGGCCCCAGCCGCAGCGTGCGGAGAT
Source organism: Pseudorhizobium sp. (assembly GCA_035998065.1). GTDB lineage: Bacteria > Pseudomonadota > Alphaproteobacteria > Rhizobiales > Rhizobiaceae > Neorhizobium. The sequence continues at coordinate 3,236 of DASYHX010000032.1, read as the reverse complement.
CCGCCATCCATCCGTGTAAGCTTCGCCAAGCGTCTCGACCATGGGCGAGACCTAGCGGAACAAAACTGGAACATCAAGAGGAGGTCAGTCGATCCGCAGCCAGCGCCTGGCCAGCGTCACGGCCGTGTCGCCAGCCCACCAGAGGACGGTCGCGCCTGTTGCGCCCAGCGACAGCAGGATGAAGGAAGCGCCCCAGCCAAGCGTCTTGATCCGTTGCCACTCCTCCAACGCCGGCCGGACCTCGGCATGGTTTTGCTCGACCTTATCGGAAACCCCTTCGATCAGCGACCGCTGCACCTCGAAGGCCTGCCCGATGGTGATGACCTTCCCCTCGATCTCGCTAACGTTCATCACATGCTGGTCAAGGCGGGCGTGGATCCTGGAGCGGTTCTCGCTTGCCGCGCGGCGCTCCTCCTCGAGCTGGCGATGCAGCCGCTCCTGCTGCTCGCTCAGATGCTCCATTCCGTTCTTCAGCTCGCCGAGCATGAACAGGATCTCGTTTTGAGGAGACGCCAAAGAACCTAGCTCCGGCCTTCACCGTGGCGCGCGCATTCTCCGCGCGTCCAGACGTCGGCCGCACAGATCCCGACCACCGTGCGATCGATCTTGCGCTGGTCGGCCGGTGTGGCGCCACGGGCGCCGATCAGGTCCGTGCCGACGACGCCTCTAAGGCCGGCGACATTTGCCGGAGCCGAAGTCGTACAGGCCGCCCCGCTCAACACAATCGTCGTAGCTGCTGCGAGCGCGATCCGATTTACTAGCCGCTGCATTGTTCTGCCTTTCCACTCCGATGAGGGCGCCGTCGCTCCCCTTGCGATAGACCCAGCCGAGCACCGCCAGGACGGCGGCGATCGCGAGCACGGCCATGATGAGGTTAGTTCTCATGTCGGCGCTCCTGACTGGCGCGCTTCCTTCTTCGCCTTCACTTCCGGATCGTCCGCCAGAACCGCCGGCCGGGGGCGCATCCAGATGTTGACGATGAAGCCAAGGAGGATCACCCAGCGCTGATACTCCTCCGGGATGACGGCAAGGATCTCCGGAGAGTTGACCAGCTCCGGCGCCACCACCAGGAGCGCAAGCAGCACGTTCAGGATCCATGTGCGCCAGCGCGCCAGCCTGCGGGTGAAGCGGTTCCAGAGCGTAGCCTTCAGCGTCGTCTTGATGTTCGCCTTCATCGTCAGCCCCCGCAGAAGACGCCCAGCCACTGGCAGGGCAGGTTTTCAAGGAAGGCCCGGGCGGCCGCCGTCAGCGTCACCACGGCAGCGATCGCCCCAGCCAGACCAGGACGACCAGGCGCGGCGGTGGAGACTTGCGGCTGCGGGATCTGGGCGGGCGCGTCCTTCTCCGGCTTCGGCCCCGGGACCGGCCGCGGTGCGCCGTAGCCGGCCGAACGCAAGGCGTGCTCGAATTCGATCGCGTGGTGCGCGATCTTTGTCGCCTTGTCGGTGCCGTTGACCACGCGCCGGGCGTTGATAAATTCCCGCAGGTCCTCGGCGTCGTCTTCGTCCTCGCCGTCCAGGAAGTCGAGCAGATCCTTGCCGGTCCACCAGCCCTCCTTGTTGCCGAGAAACAGCGAATGCGCCGAGATGAAGGGATCGCCGCGCTTGGCAGGATCCTTCACCAGGTCGACGCCGAGCCCGAAGACATCGTTAAGCCGCTTGCTGGCAAAGGCGGCGTTGCGCCGGCCGGTATTCTGCACATGGCCTTCGCCCCGGAAGCGGTAGCCGTCGCCCTTCATGGTGTTGCCGAGCACCTTGCCGAGCTTCGTGCCGGGCTCGTACTTGTCGAAGTAGCGGACCGGCCCGCGCTCCTTGATCGGCTGCATCGTGCCGGCGGTTTCGTGGAAGGCGGTGGCGAGGTTGTAGGCCAGAAGGTCCAGCGGATCTTGCGCGTAACACTGTTCCCAGACATCGAGCAGGTTTTCCAGGCCGTCGACCTGCTGCTGGGTAAAGCCATGTTTGAACATCGTGCCACCCCGGAGGGAGGAATACAGCTTCGACCGCGAAGGGTGCTTTTCTGACATGGCAATGGCCCCAGTGCTTCAGACTGGAGCCGATGGTAAGGGACGCCTGATACCGTCAAATGCGCGGGGTGCGGAACCTCAACGAATCGCGCTATCATCGATTGATCACGCGGAGGAGGTTCACCTAAGATGATCAGCATACCCGCTGTGTGCCCGACTTGCGGCGCGGTGTATCCGTCTGGTATCGCGGTTGGCGAAGGCAGCAAGAATTACTTCGAGGGAAACAGATCTATGTGCCCAAACGGGCACTGGGGGAACGTCCCTAATGGCACCTATTCCGTCGCAGACGGCATCTTGCGGATTTCGCGCGGCGCTTTCGGCTCCATCAGTGATCTAACGAAGATCCGGGATCTGGCCCAGGCGGTAGAAGATAGGAAAGTCGAGGCGCCAGACGCGCTGGCTGAGATACTAAGATATCTTCCACCCGAGTCATCGGCAGCCGTAGAACAGCTTCGCCTTAGTCCTTTGGCGGTGGTCATGTTCATTTTCTATCTCGTCACCAGCATCCTCGGAGCTGCTGGCGGCCTGCCAGGTCTCGTCTCCACCTTCAAAGGAGACCCAAATCCCGGTCTGACCATCAACAATAACATCACCATTAACAACTTCGGCGCAGCCGCTAAGAAGGGCGGCCGCGCCATCGAGGGAGGAAACAGGCACGAGAGGAGGAAGGCCGAGAAGCTGGGCCGAAAGAAGAACAAGGTTGAACGCCGCAGCAAGCGCAAGTCCGGAGGAAAACCCGAGACTGAAATTTAGCCGCGAAGTGGCCGATCTATTCTCCAGTGATCCTTCTCCGGCAACTTAACGCCCGCCACAAAGGCCAGCTGCTCTCCCGTCTGCATGACCAGCGGCTTCGGGTAAATGATCCGCTCGTCGTCCGCCGGCCAGCCGAGCGCTTCGTGTTCCGTCTGGCAGTCGATTGTCCCTGCCTCGAACGCGGCCTCGGCAGTGTCGTAGTCGTCACCGAGTTGGACGATCGCCACGGCATCGCCTTCCGTCTCGCATCTGGTGACGATGAACTTGAGGCCTTCCGGCCGGCTGGCTGGCTTGATGCAATATTCAATCGTGTGCATTTCGATCTCCTTGGTGTCTAGGCTACGAGCAAGCTTTCGCCGGCAATCTTCTGGATCCTCACGTGCTGGCGGTTCTGGTTCATGGTGAAGGATGCGGCCCCATTGATCGTGAAGCCGGCAGGCGCGTTAATGATCACGTTGAA
>DASYHX010000620.1:0-3205 GCA_035998065.1 Pseudorhizobium sp. | reverse complement strand
GTGGTTTGATGGATGGGTATGGTCGTGATCCGTCACGGGACTCTCCTCATGTCATGTCGGCGCATCCTCAAACCTAGCTTTGCGGACAAGAGTACCCAAAGACAATCGCTGACAAGCGCAATACGCGGACGGAGCTAACTTCAACATCAGCGCCTGACGCAACGCAAGATCCCATCCACCGGAGATGGGAAGCACGAAAGGGTGCAGCCCGCCTGATGCCTTCAGCGGGGAAGGCGCTCGCAAAAGGCTGGCGGATCTTGCGGTCTTTGCCTATATGGCCCGCCAACGTGCCTCCGGCAGGATATCCGCGTGGCCTGGGCAGAAGTTTCCGCTGCTCACAGAAGATGGAGTTGAACCATGTCCGTACAGAAGGCTGTCGTGCTTATTGTGGAAGATGAGCCCCTCATTCGTTTCACGACGCTGGATGCACTGGAAGAGGTCGGGCATGTGGTTCTTGAGGCAGCCAATGCGGATGAGGCGATGGTGCTTCTGCGCAATCGCACGGACGTGGACGTGGTCTTCACCGATGTGAACATGGCGGGTTCGATGGATGGCATTCAACTGGCGCAGCGGGTGCGGGCCCTGCGGCCCCACATCGGCATCATCATCACCTCCGGAGTCGTTCGGCTCGACCCGATGATGCTGCCGGCGCGCACGCATTTTCTGCCGAAGCCCTATCAGCATGACATGGTCCTGTCGGCCATCCACTCCCTGCTGCAGACGTAGCGGCCATACGAGTCGGACGTCTTTACTTCTGCTCCGGGCTGGTCATGAATGCCGACACAAACGAGAGGAACTACCATGACACGCGAAGAGGACCTGTCTCGTATTTCGCAGCAGGAGCAGGAGCTCAGGTTCGAGCGCTTCGATCCGGCAACGGCCTGGGAACTGGGTGCGCTGCTCCGCGAGATGACGATCGAGCGAGGGGCAGAGGTGGTCGTCGACGTTCATCTTCATGCGATGCCCGTTTTTTATTGCGCCATGCCGGGGACAACGGCAGACAATGCATCCTGGGTCCGCCGCAAACGTGCTGTGGTGCTGAGGTTTTTTCAGGCGAGCTATGGCATGGGGCTGAAACTCGCACAGCAGAATACGTCCATTGAGGAGAAATACGGGCTCTCGGGCGCCGACTACGCGACCCATGGCGGGAGCTTTCCGATCTTTGTAAAGTCGACCGGGTGTATCGGTGCCGTTACGGTCTCCGGCCTGCCGCAGCGGGAGGACCACAACCTTGTTGTGGAGGCTTTGTGCCGCATGCTCAATAAGGATCACGAGAAGCTGAAGCTCGCCTGAGGAGGACAATAATGGGAATCGGGAGCCAAGACATCCTGGAGTTCTGGTTTGGCCGATTGACGCGGCAGGATTGGTTTCAAAAGTCGGATACGCTGGACGAAGAGATCAGTCGCCGCTTCCGCGACATCCATCTCGACCTTGCACGGGGAGGGGTGGAGAATTGGCGGGACACGCCGGAGCGTCGCCTCGCGGCGATCATCGTGCTCGATCAGTTCCCGCGCAATATCTATCGGGGAAGTCCGCTGGCCTTTGCCACGGATTGGATGGCGTTGCGGGAAGCGAAGCTTGCGGTCGGTGGGGGCGCCGACAAGAAGGTAGCTGCCGAGCAGCGTGCTTTTATCTATCTGCCGTTCGAACACTCCGAAGATCTAGCTGATCAGGAGCGGTCTGTGGAACTGTTCAAGGCGCTGGATGATGGAGAGTATCTTGATTACGCCGAACGGCACCTCGCAGTGATCCGCGAATTTGGCCGCTTCCCGCATCGCAACTCACTGGTAGGGCGCCAATCGACTGACGCCGAGCTCGACTATTTGTCGCAGCCCGGCGCCGGGTTTTAGTTATCGCATTCTAGTGCTTAGCGCCGGAACATCCGGCCGATGGCAATCAAGATGCATGCGCCTATGAAGCCCGCGATGAGATAACCGATCCATCCGCCAAGGCTGATGCCGATCAGTCCCAGCAGTGCGTTCGCGACGATAGCCCCGATGATCCCGAGCAGGATATTCATCAGGATGCCCATATCGCTCTTCATGAATTTCTCGGCGAGCCAACCGGCAATGCCGCCGATGATGATTGCCGCGATCCAGCCAACTCCAGCGTCTTCCATAACCTTACCCTCCTGTGGTGGTTGCGCATGGTAACGCCTTACAATGTTCCAAAGTTCCCGCCGGCCGGAGGTCGAGCCTTTTCTTTCGCCAAAGTGGCTCGTAAGTTGCCGGCCAGCGAATCCATGATCCGGTGCATCCAGTTGAAGCTGTTTCCTCGCGTAAGCCTTTCTTCCGCTCGATCCCTGGTAGCGGCCGTCGCGATGTCGCTGTCTGTCCTGATGATGGCTGCAGCCGGCCACGCGCAACAACCTCCCAGGGCTGCCGTAACCGCAGATTCGATCAATGCCGAAGTGCAGGAGACGCTCGCTGCATCTCGCCAGAAGCTGGGGGCTGTGCGGGAGCGTCTTGAGCAGCCGGGCGTAGACGATATGCGGTTGGCGGAACTGCGCGTGCAGGCGGAGGATGTGGTGAGTGAGGTGCAAGGGACCTCAGCGGAAATGGAGACGCGGCTGGCGCAGATCGAGGCGCGGCTGGCCGATCTGGGAGAGCCGCCGGCTGCTGGGCAGCCTCCGGAGGCTGCCGCGGTTACCGAGGAGCGCAACCGGCTGACCACGGAACGTGCCGAGTTGACCGTCCTAACGGACGATGCAGCGGGCCTGACGACCAGCGCCAACCAGACAGTGGCAACGATCTCAACGCTGCGACGGGAGTTGTTCGCGCAAACGCTCTTCAAGCGCACCCAGCTATCCGGGGAGCTGTTCGTTGTGGCGGGCGAGGCCTTCGTCCGTGAAATCCAGGAGCTAGGCGGCGCGCTCGGAAGCTGGTTCAGCTTCGCCTGGAAGTTCAAGACGCTTTCCTTGCTCGCTTCCATCTTCCTGTCCCTCGGCGCTGCGCTTGTCTTCCTCTCCGGTGGCCGCCGGCTGTTTGCAAGGCTGATCCTTCGCAACGCGTCAGATGAGTGGCCGACATATATCAAGCGACTGTCGCTCGCGTTCTGGTCGACCGTTACCAGAACGCTGTCTCTTGCAGCGTTCCTGGTCGCGTCATTCCTTTTTCTAGACGGCTTCAACGTGCTGCGCAGGGACATCGCACCAATCCTCGCCGCGCTCTTCAGCTTCATATGGTTCGTCTACTTTGTCTCGCAG
>DASYHX010000264.1:0-2625 GCA_035998065.1 Pseudorhizobium sp. | reverse complement strand
GTTTGGCGCTCGATCTCGCGCATGACGCTATTCCAGTAGCGGCTACGGGAGCGCACCTCCGTCTCGTCGAGCCAATGCTGATTATCTAGAGCGTCCTGCTGGCGATCGCGCGCAATGAGCAGTGCTGCCTGCGCCCCATGCAGCGCGACGAGCACTGCCACTTCCTGCCGCATCTCAGAGGTGGGATTGGACGGGACGGGGGACGAGCCGGCGGATCATGATGAGGCTGCCTTCCACACAGCTGATGTCGGGGACAGCGCCTGATTGCCGGCCTCGCTTGGCTGATGGAGGACGGTCCGGTTGCGACCGGCCCGCTTGGCGCGATACAGCGCAGCATCTGCCTGATGCTGAAGCTGTTCCGACGAAACATTTGCGTCCGGCGCTGTGACCGCAATTCCGATGCTGACGGTAACGTGGACAGAAACGCTGGATACGGGGTTGGGCACCGAGGCGGTCTCAACACTTCGGCGAATGCGTTCAGCCACTTTAAGAGCCCCGATTACATCCGTTTCGGGGAGGAGGACCAGGAATTCCTCACCGCCATAGCGCGCCACCTGATCCCTGTCGCGCCGCAGACACTCACGAATAATCCCGGCCACCTTGATCAGACAACGATCGCCTTCGGCATGGCCGAGGTTGTCGTTTAGGTGCTTGAAGTGGTCGATATCCAGCATGAGCATGGCGGCACCTGATGGGCATGCGTTTTTGTCGTCCCAGACACCCTCCAGCAGTTCCTTCATCCCGCGCCGATTGGCTACTCCAGTCAGCGGGTCGGTTCTCGCCAACCGCTCCAGCGCGCCGTTCGCTTCGGCGAGTTCCACCACGCGCCTCTTGTCTCGAAGCTCCAGAAGAAATGCCTTCTGCGCCAGGATCGTCAAAGTCCGGCGTGCCACAACCGTCGCGATGATCCCACTCGCGAAAAACAACGAGCCATCGACCGCATTCCAGATGCCGATCTCGGGATTCCGAAGCTGAAAGACGAAATATAGACCGAGCGCCATGACTGCGATCGTGATCGTCCAGAGCAGCGGGATGCTGAAGATGATGATGGCGGTGATCGCCACAAACAGCATGATGTTGAGGTAGCGTTCGTGGAACTCGCCTCCTGCGCTGACACCGACAAGGGCGATGGACAGGAGGATCAGGAACATGCCCAAGATCAAGGAAAGTCCCTGAAGCCAAGGCGCTCGCGGCTTCCGCCAAGAGAACAAAACGGCTAACGTAGCGGGCGGGATGAGGCCGCCAGGCAGAAGCATGGCCAGGAGGATCGCCGCCGGAAGCATCACCGCGTTGAGCGTGAGCGTCAGCACATCCAGAACCGCTACCCAAATCATCCATGAGCGGATGATCTTTGCAGTTTGCGACCAGGTACGCTCACCGAAAAGGTGGAGAAGCTCGCCATTCAGGCGGATGTCGCGCGTGCGCTTTCGAAGAAGCCGCTCTACCTCCGCCATTAAGACCGGGTTTTCCGCGTGGATCTGCATCCGGGCGGACATTCGTGACGGGCGGGCGGAAGCTGCATTCTCCTGAAAGATCATCGGAGCAGTGTACCGGATCGCATTCTGCCGAGGCAACTTGCCGCGCCACCGGGAGCCGAGTTACGGTTTAGGCTCCGTCTACTTTCATCGGCTTCGCCGGTTGCCGAGCCCCCGCCGTGCGGCCACCGGTGGAGGACACCATGCCGAGCAGGACTTCCCTCAGGCGCCGATTGACCACCGATGAAGATTACACGGCAGGGGCCGAAAATTCGGGCGAGCAGGCGACGGATCATTCCTCTTCCAACAGAATATTGCGGGCCCTAGCGTACTTCTCCAGGCGCCGCTCGTCTTGCTCGGTCACCTCTCGCAGGCGCGTCCGGTCCGAATTGTCAGCGAGGTCGGCCAACTTTACGATCCGCGCAAGCGGGTTGGCCTTGGCGCGACGAACGGCGTCGAAATAGTCCTCTTGGTCTTTATGAGTGAGAGCATCAACGGCATTGACAACGGCATTGGAGAACCCTTCATCACGGAGCCGATCGAGCGTCCATTCGCTGTCCTCGACGACGTCGTGAAGGAGCGCGACGATCTTCGCCTCCTCACCTTCGACAGCGCCCGCAACACGGATCGGGTGGGTGATGTAAGGAGCACCGGCCTTATCGACCTGATCCGCGTGCGCTTGCTTAGCGATGGCTGCTGCTCGTTCGATCGTGCTCATGAGTCCTCCGGCTTGCGGCGTTCCGTGTATCGGCCACGTCACCATAGCCGAGGGCAGCGATCAACGCGTCACTGAGACGACCGTGGAAGCTCGCCGCAGGACGACGCGATGCCCATGCCATTGTCGGCGAGATCTCCGAGGGTGGAGATGACGATCGACTTGGGCGTTGGTCACGCTGCCTAGTGCAATTTGTCTCCCCGAGACGGCTCATCGTCATTGCCGCTGGCCGGTACCGAGCTGCTGCCTTTCCCGGTGGCCGATCCATAAGGATTTCTTCGCCCTTCGGATCCATCGTAAGCGTCGTCCTCAGACCACGGCAGCGAGCGCGTCAGCGGGCCTGAACTGCCACGGCATGAGATCATCGATGGCGCTGTTGGGATGGCCCTGGACGATTAGCGTGATGACGGCGGCCAGATAGGCCTGGGGATCGAC
>DASYHX010000259.1:0-1832 GCA_035998065.1 Pseudorhizobium sp. | reverse complement strand
AAGCGCGAGCGGTTGGAGTCGGCTATTTACCCCTGGCCGCCTTTCAATCGACATCGTGGATTATCCCGGCGAGTGGCTGCTGGACCTCCCTTTGCTCGGCCAGGACTATCGCACCTTCAGCGAATCCACCGTCGCCCTCGCCCGCACCGGTATTAGGGCTGAGCTTTCGAAGGAATGGCTGAGCCTTTGCGCCAGCATAGATCCGGATGCAGCGGCAGAAGAGACAACCGCGCGGCGACTGGCGGAGGCTTTTGCGGGATATCTGAAGGCCTGCAAGGCAGACGAACGTTCGCTGTCAACGCTGCCACCAGGGCGGTTTCTAATGCCCGGCGACCTCGACGGGTCGCCGGCGCTCACCTTTGCGCCTCTGCCCGATCTTCCCGATCAGCACGCACCCAAGCGTTCGCTGCGCGCGATGATGGAGCGCCGCTACGAGGCTTACAAGTCGGTGGTGGTCAAACCTTTTTTTCGCGAGCATTTCGCCAGACTTGACCGCCAGATCGTTCTGATCGATGCCCTGCAGGCGGTTAACCGCGGCCAAGAAGCCATCGAGGATCTCGAGCGCGCTTTGGCCGATGTGCTGGCCTGCTTCCGGCCTGGCAGCAACAGCCTGTTCTCTGCACTGATCGGCCGTCGCATCGACAAGGTGCTCGTCGCGGCGACCAAGGCGGATCACCTGCACCATGAGAGCCACGACAGACTGGAGAGGCTGACGGCGCGGCTCGTGGATCGCGCCATCAGTCGCATCGGCATGGCCGGGGCTGGCATAGACGTCATGGCGCTTGCGTCCGTACGTGCAACGCGCGAGGCAACGGTCAGCCAGGGCGGAGAAGCGTTGCCGGTTATCGTGGGCACGCCCATGCCGGGGGAACGCATCGGAGCTGAAACTTTTGACGGAAACCGCAAAACTGCAGTGTTCCCCGGCGACCTACCAGAGAATCCCGAGATCTTCTTCCACGCGCTTGACAGTAACGCCAAGGGCCTGCCCGAGATCAACTTCGTCCGTTTCCGTCCGCCTGCCCTGGAGGACAACCCCAGCGGCATCAAGATGACCGTCCCCCATATCCGCCTCGACCGCGCACTGCAGTTCCTCCTTGGAGATCGCCTCGCATGACGCCATCCGACAAGGGAGACAACCACATCGCGCGCCGCCCCGGCGCCTACGAACTGGCCGGAGAGAACAGGAATAAACCGGCGGCAGCTCCTCGTGCTCCACGTACCTTCGAGAGTGGGATCGTCTTGACCCCTGAGGCGCAGGATCCGTTTCTATCCCAGCCCGACTTGTCGTCGGAAGCCATTTCTGTTGCCGCTCCCAAGCGCCGCAGGCACTTCTCCTTCGCCAATCTGGCTCTTGCTGCCTTCGGCACTTTCCTGTCGCTCGCGTTCAGCCTTTGGGCGGATCGCGTTGTACGCGATCTCTTCGTTCGTGCCGACTGGCTGGGTTACGCTGCGTTGGTGGCACTTGGGGTAGGCGTACTAGCAGTGGCCATTATCGTCGCCCGCGAGGTGGCAGGTCTGCTACGCCTGTCGGCTGTGCAGTCTGTTAAGGCGGAAGCGGAGGCCGCAGCCGCTGCCCCTCTCCCGGCAAAAGCACGAACTGTCGTTGCGAACCTGATCCGGATCCTTTCCCACAGAGCCGAAACCGCCAAGGGCCGGGCCGTTCTTGATGCAACGGACGACGAGATCATCGATGGCCCGCAACTCCTCGAACTTGCGGAACGTGAACTGCTTACGCCGCTGGACCGCCAAGCCCGCGCCTTGATTCTCAATGCCTCCAAACGTGTCTCCATTGTCACGGCGGTAAGTCCACGCGCTATTGTCGATCTTGCCTA
>DASYHX010000612.1:0-3244 GCA_035998065.1 Pseudorhizobium sp. | reverse complement strand
AGAAACGCTGCCGTTTCCTCCGGCGTCTCCGTTAGAAGGGTCACCGCCCGCAACCGGGTGACGGCCGGCTCCTGCCCTGCCGCCACGACTGCCGTTTCGCCACGGCCCACCAGCTTGACGATGATGCCGTCCGGATCCTTCAGCCGCAGTACCGTTTCGCCGAATTCATGCATCGGCCCCTCCACCGGCACGCGGTGGGTGATCGCCCGCGTCAGCCAGTCACCTATCACATCGCGCGGCACGGAGAAGGCGATCTCGGACATTTGGCCGTTGCCCACCCGCCCCGAGGCGCCGTCTTCCCAGACAAGGAAGGTGACGAGCGTGCCGGGCTCGGCCTTTCTGTTGCCGTAGAACAGATGCAACTGCTCGGCATCTTCAAATCCGCCGGTGCGCTTGACGAGGTGGAGCCCCAGAAAGCCCACGTAGAAATCGACATTGTCCTGCACTCGCCGGGTGATCAGGGTAACGTGGTGGATGCCGGTGGGAGACGAGGATGCGGCCATAAGCGGGGTCCGGTTGTGTGGACCCGCAGCTTAATAGGTTGTGCGACAGCGGGACAGGGGGTGGGGACGACCATCGACGTTGAAGCGACGCTATCTCGTTACTTGGTGCGCAGGTGCGGTACCTCCCTCGCCGGGCGTGTCTGCTTTCGACCGACCACGATAACGGCATTCATAGCCATGGGGACGCGAACCAGCGCTCGGGCGAAGTTGCAGAGAGTGTGTGTTCCGCGACTTCGTGGAATACAGATCATCGTGTGGAACGACGCGGGGCTAGACGGCGTATAGGTGGGGCGGACAGTGCGGCATTTCGCATTGTCTGGGTCGTCGAGGTTCAATGCTCGGACCATTACGGGTCCGAATACCCAAGACATCTAACTTGGAAGGATTGCTACATGACTGTCGTGCTTGCCACCGTATGTGAAGATGGAGTGGTTATCGGATCAGACTCCCAGATCACCGACAAGGGGCGAGGCATGACGTATCCTGCCGAGAAGCTGCATCCCCTGGGCAATACCGCGGCCTGGGGCGGCAGCGGCGCACGATCCGTGCTGACGGATGTAAAGCGCTGTTTCAACGAAAAGAGCGCTGCGATTTTGGAAGCGCCGGACATTGGCCGGGCGTTGCAGGCACAGGTTCTGCCAATCCTTCGCTATCACTACGAGACCTTCATCGAAGATGTACCGGGCGAGGAGGGCGGCGGTACGCCTTCGGCCTATGTGATGGCCGCCGGCTGGCGAGATGGCGAACCCTGGATCATCGAGATCACGCCCTCGGGCATGATCGGGCACTACGCTGATATCGGTTTCCATGCCATTGGCAGCGGTGCAGCCATGGCCCAACAGGCAGGTTCACTGCTGTCTCACTTCCATATCGCGAAGCGCTCAGTACGTTTCGGCTGCGCAGCGGTGCTGCGCGTCCTGCACGCGCTCGACCTCACCTCTGCCAGCGTCGGCAAGCCGTTTAGCCTGTGCCGGATCAATGTCGAGGGTGCTCACCACCTCAGCGACAAAGAGATCGAGGAGGTTGGCGAGGTGGTCCGCCAGTGGGAGGACGCAGAACAGGCGGTTATCGCCAAGCTGTTCGATTGATCACCACGATCGTGAAGGGACAACGCCATCGCTACGGCTCCACCACTTGCGACTTGACTCATAGGATCGTGAAGAGCGCAAAGGCAGGGCCGGGAATCCACCGCTTGTCCTCTTTCGGCCAACCCGATGGTAACGACCTCCAGCCGAGGCTCAAATGCCGCGAGATCGAGCTAATTATCGGCGCGGCATTCGATCGGGAGTTCAGCTGGCGAGAGTTTGCTGGTGCTGAACCAGCTTCCACCCCTCAACACCTGCACGATATGTCGAGGTGCAGAAACAGAGATAAGGGTTTGCTCCCTCGCGCTGTCCCTCGGCGGTGTACCCCAGTACGACGATATCGTCACCTGCTCGACTGATCGTGCGGCCCGTCATCGCCACGGACCTCCAGCGCGAGGCGCCTTCGAGGCCTTTGCGGATAGCAGTAACCTCCAGCACTCCCATGGAGGGGAAAGCCATCAGACAAGCAGGATCGACAATCTCATCGTAGGCTTCGACCCCTTCCAGCCACAGCCGTTCCTCGGTTTTCCAGGCCACCTCATCGTTCATCATGAACTCCTTTGGCATCCGGTTTGCTGACTCTCGGTCGTTACGGGAATCTAGCAAGGCACCCTCCCTTCGCAATGGCCACTGTTGGCGTATAGCCGGCCGGGCCGGATCAAGCGGCCTGCCATCGCTCAGTCGCTGCCAACGGCACGCCTCCATCAACCGCTTGTCTTTCACCTGCGCTACCGGTACCGCTTCACGGTCCGTTCTTTTCCCCTTGCCAGCCCAGCTCGCAGAGACCCGCCCGTGCCGCAGCCCATTGGATCGCCCGCATCGGAATCGGCCACCAGCACCACCGCACGCGGCACGCCCACGGAAGTCTTTCTCGTGTTCCTCAAGCTCGGCCTCTCCTCCTTCGGCGGACCGATCGCGCATCTCGGTTACTTCCGCGAGGAGCTGGTGGTGCGCCGCAAGTGGATCGAGGAAGCGGGCTATGCGGATCTTGTGGCGCTGTGCCAGTTCCTGCCGGGACCCGCGTCAAGCCAGGTGGGGTTCGCGCTTGGCCTCCTGCGCGGCGGGCCGCTCGGGGCGCTTGCAGCATGGGCCGGCTTCACTTTGCCTTCGGCGCTGCTCCTTCTGGCCTTCGCTTTCGCCGCGACGTCCTTTGACGGGCCACTCGGCCAGGGCCTGTTGCATGGGCTGAAGCTTGTAGCCGTTGCCGTCGTGGCCCAGGCCGTCTGGGGGATGGCGAAGAGCCTGACGCCAGACCGGCCGCGGGCGGGGATCGCGCTTGCGGCCGTGCTGATCGTGGTCGCGGCCGCCGGATCAGTCGGCCAAATTGCGGCAATCGTCGCCGGTGCACTCGCTGGCCTCGTGCTTTGCCGGAACGGCGCGGCGATCGACGCCACCCACCTCTCCTTCCGTCTCTCGAGGCGGATCGGCATCGCCTGCCTGCTCGTCTTCCTGGCGCTGCTGCTTGGCCTCCCGCTCCTGGCAAATGCTCTGGATGCGCAGGGGCTTTCGCTGGCAGATGGCTTCTTCCGCGCCGGGGCTCTCGTCTTCGGCGGCGGCCATGTGGTTCTGCCGCTCCTGCAGACCGAGGTTGTGGCGCCGGGCTGGGTGAGCGAGGAGGCCTTCCTTGCAGGCTACGGTGCAGCGCAGGCGGTGCCC
>DASYHX010000611.1:0-14490 GCA_035998065.1 Pseudorhizobium sp. | reverse complement strand
ATCAACTTTTTCAAGATGTATCCGGCGTCGGAGTTCTTCTTCTCCACCGTATGGAACCCTCAGTTTCGCGGTGGCTCCGAGCTTGGCATATGGCCGCTGCTGTGGGGAACCCTCTACATCTCCTTCGTCGCGCTCCTCGTCGCCGTGCCGATCGGGCTGATGATCGCCATCTATCTTGCGGACTACGCAAGCCAGTCACTACGAAGTCTTGCAAAGCCTGCGATCGAGATCCTCGCCGGCATTCCAACGATTGTTTACGGTCTGTTTGCGCTGATCACCGTCGGCCCCTTCCTTCGTGACTGGATCGCGCAACCGCTGGGTCTCGGAAATTCGTCATCTTCGGTCCTGACCGCAGGCTTGGTAATGGGCGTGATGATCATCCCCTTCGTCAGCTCACTTTCCGACGATATTATCAATGCCGTTCCGCAGGCCATGCGCGACGGGTCCTATGCGATGGGGGCAACCCAATCGGAAACGATCAAGCGGGTGATTTTGCCAGCCGCGCTGCCCGGTATCGTCGGCGCGATCCTGCTTGCGGCGAGCCGCGCGATCGGTGAAACCATGATCGTTGTTCTGGGCGCTGGCGCTGCTGCACGGCTCGACCTCAATCCTTTCGAGGCGATGACCACGGTGACCGTCAAGATCGTCAGCCAGTTGACGGGGGATACCGAGTTCGCCAGCCCCGAAACGCTTGTCGCCTTCGCCCTTGGCCTCACTCTCTTCGTCATCACGCTCGGGCTAAACGTGCTGGCCCTTTACGTCGTGCGCAGATACCGGGAGCAGTACGAATGACCGATATGGCCTTTGAAACGACAGGCAAGGCGACGATGGCCGGCGACGCACGCACCAGAAAACGCCACGCAGCCGAGCGCAGGTTCAGGCTGATGGGTCAGTTGGCGGTAGCGATTGGCGTATTGGCTCTCCTAGGCTTGCTCGCCTCCATTCTTTCAAACGGGCTTTCATCGTTCCGGCAGACCTACATCACGCTCGAGATCTATCTGGACCCGGGCGTGCTGGACAAACAGGGCAATCGCGATCCCGCCGACATCGCCAAGGTCACGACATTTGGCTATGCGCCGTTGATCAAGGGATCGTTGGTCAAGGTGATGCAGGATCGCGGCGTGGGTGGCGAAGCGGACGCCGACATGGCCGTTGAGCTGATCTCCAAGGAGGCTCCAGCAATTCTGCGCAGATACGTGCTGGCCGATCCCTCGCAGATCGGGGAGACGGTCCAGTTCAACCTTCTCGCGTCCGGGCGTATCGATGGTTACTACAAGGGCCGCGTGAGCATGGCGAGTGCGGAACTCGATCGTAACACGTCGCCGGAACAATTAAGATTTGCTGACGAGTTGAAGGAAGCGGGCATCCTCGTCACGCGCTTCAATTGGGATTTCTTTACGGCGCCCGACGCTTCCGACACGCGACCGGAGGCCGCCGGCCTCGGCGTCGCCATCCTCGGCTCGGCCTACATGATGTTGATCGTGCTGGTGCTGTCGTTGCCGATAGGGGTTGCGGCCTCCATCTATCTGGAGGAATTTGCGCCGCGAAATCGGTTCACCGACTTGATCGAGGTCAACATCGCCAACCTCGCGGCCGTTCCTTCGATCGTCTTCGGCATCCTTGGCCTGGCCGTCTTCATCAACATCGTGGGGCTGCCGCAATCGGCGCCCGTCGTTGGCGGACTGGTCTTGACGCTCATGACGCTGCCGACCATCATCATTGCAACCCGTGCCGCGCTGAAGGCCGTTCCTCCCTCGATCCGCGATGCAGCCCTAGGCGTTGGGGCGTCGAAGATGCAGTCGGTCTTCCATCACGTTTTGCCGCTGGCCATGCCGGGGATCCTGACCGGTACGATAATTGGGCTTGCGCAGGCTCTGGGCGAAACGGCTCCTCTGCTTCTTATCGGAATGGTCGCGTTCGTTCGCGATTATCCTTCTGCTCCGCCCGAGGGATTTTTCGACCCGGCCTCAGCGTTGCCGGTTCAGGTTTACAACTGGACGCAGCGTGGTGATCCTGCCTTCGTCGAACGTGCCTCCGGAGCCATTATCGTGTTGCTGGTGTTCCTGCTGGTGATGAACCTTGTCGCAGTGGTTCTCCGCCGCCGTTTCGAGCGTCGGTGGTAAGGGGAGAAGCGAGATGAATGTTTTGACGGAAGCTGCCGCTGAAAAGGCACTGGTAAAGAAGATGAACGAAATCAATTACAAGATGGTTGGCCAGGACGTCTCCGTGTACTACGGAGAGAAGCGAGCCCTGTTCGACGTTAATCTCGGCGTCCGCGACAACACCGTAACGGCGCTAATCGGCCCTTCCGGCTGCGGCAAGTCCACTTTCCTGCGGTGCCTAAACCGCATGAACGACACCATTCAGAGCGCCAAGGTTACCGGCCGCATCACCCTGGATGGTCAAGATATCCACGATCCGTCGATCGACGTGGTCGAGCTTCGCGCCCGCGTTGGAATGGTCTTCCAGAAGCCCAACCCGTTCCCGAAGTCCATTTATGAGAACGTCGCCTACGGACCACGCATCCATGGTCTGGCGCGTTCAAAGCCCGACATGGACCAGATCGTCGAAAGCAGCCTGCAGAAGGCGGGGCTTTGGAATGAAGTGAAGGACCGCCTGAACGAAGCCGGCACCGGTCTGTCTGGTGGACAACAGCAGCGTCTTTGCATTGCCCGTGCAGTCGCCGTTTCTCCGGAAGTCATCCTCATGGACGAGCCCTGTTCGGCGCTTGATCCGATTGCGACGGCGCGCGTGGAGGAGCTGATCCACGAGCTTCGCGCAAATTACTCGATCGTCATCGTCACACATTCCATGCAGCAGGCGGCGCGCGTATCGCAGCGCACGGCGATGTTCCATCTCGGCCATCTCGTGGAAGAGGATGACACGGACAAGATGTTCACCAACCCCAACGACCAGCGGACGCAGGATTACATCATGGGCCGCTTCGGCTGATCCTGGCCGCCGCCCTGTTTCGAAGACATTGAGGACCCGAACCATGCCATCCAGCCATATCATGTCGGCCTACGACGAGGAGCTGAAGTATCTCACCCGCCGCATCTCGGAGATGGGCGGCCTGGCGGAGCAGATGTGCGCAGATGCGGTTCGCGCGCTGGTGAATTCCGACGCAGCACTGGCACAGAAGGTAATTTCCGACGACGTCATCCTCGACTCTGCGGAGCGTGAAATTGGCGAGAAGGCGATTGTGACGATCGCCAAGCGCCAGCCCATGGCAGCGGACCTGCGCGAGATCATCGGCTCCCTTCGCATCGCCGCCGACCTCGAGCGGGTAGGGGATCTCGGCAAGAATACGGCAAAGCGCGTGATCGCCGTGCAGGAGACGGGGATACCCAGAAACCTCGCGCGCGGACTGGAGCACCTGTCGGAGCTTGCGCTCGTTCAGTTGAAGGACGTGCTCGACGTCTACGCAACACGCTCGGCGGAGAAGGCGGAAGCTATTCGGCAGCGTGACGAGGAGATCGACGCGATGTACACCTCCCTATTTCGCGAACTCCTGACCTACATGATGGAAGATCCGCGCAACATCACGAGTTGTACGCACCTGCTGTTCTGCGCCAAGAATATCGAGCGCATTGGCGACCACGCGACCAACATTGCCGAGACCATTTACTACATGGCAACAGGCATGCAGCCGGAAGGCGAGCGCCCCAAGGATGACCGGTCGAATACGCTCAGCGCGATCCTGAGTGACGAGTAAGGGGGCGGAGCGCGTCGCGATGCAGCCAAAAATTACTGTCGTGGAAGACGAAGAAGCGCTGAGCGTGCTTCTTCGCTACAATCTCGAAGCCGAGGGTTACGAGGTGGAGACCATCGTCAAGGGAGACGAGGCCGAGCTCAGGCTTCAGGAGCGGGTTCCCGATCTCCTCATCCTCGACTGGATGCTGCCGGGGGTGTCCGGGATCGAGCTTTGCCGGCGCCTGCGCCAGCGCCGCGAGACTGAGCGCCTGCCGATCATCATGCTGACGGCTCGTGGCGAGGAAAGTGAGCGGGTCCGGGGACTTTCAACGGGTGCGGACGACTACGTGGTAAAGCCATTTTCGACGCCCGAACTCATGGCGCGTGTCAAGGCAATGCTGCGGCGCGCGAAGCCGGAGGTGCTGTCGACCGTCCTCAAATGCGGCGACATCGAGCTCGACCGCGAAACCCACCGCGTCCACCGCAAGAGCCGCGAGGTGCGCCTCGGCCCGACGGAATTCCGGCTCCTGGAATTCCTGATGTCGTCGCCCGGCCGCGTCTATTCTCGCGCGCAGCTTCTCGACGGCGTCTGGGGACACGACATCTATGTCGACGAACGGACGGTTGACGTCCATGTGGGGCGGCTGCGAAAGGCGCTCAACTTCTCCAACATGCAGGACGTCATCCGCACTGTTCGTGGCGCCGGATACTCAATGGAAGGCAACTGAGCAAACCGTGCGCACGAGGACCGCATGCTGCAGGGCTACCAGAGCGCTGCTGGTCGCAACGCAGAAGGGCCTGGGAGCTGTAAAGCTTCATCGGCACGCGCGTTGACGACGGACGATCGCTAAGCGAACGGCGTGAAAAGGTCGTTCCAGACCTCCCTGATCATCAATGCTCATGCGCCAGGGACATCGAAAATAATGCATTTGTAGCATTTTTTTTGGTGAGAGCGCAGGGGTTCGAACCCTGGACCTACTGATTAAAAGTCAGTTGCTCTACCGGCTGAGCTACGCTCTCCCTTGGCGGGCGCAAAGCCCTTGGAAGTGCGCGGAACATATTCAGAGGCCCTTTCCGGGTCAACCGCAAAAACAGCGAAAGTTGCGGCGGATCGACGCGAACGGTATTCCGCGCGAAAAGGTGATTGGCACAAGAGGTCGCACGTGCTTTAGGCAGGCGAGGTTTGGGCTTGCAGGCCCGCTGCTGGAGACGGTTGTTGTCCATAGCTGAGATTTCGTTGCTGAGCGCTCTGCTTGCCGGAGCGTTGTCCTTTCTCTCCCCGTGCGTTCTGCCGCTGGTGCCGCCATATCTGTGCTACATGGCCGGCATCTCTGTGGATCAGTTCCGGGGGAACGGCGCTGCGGTGGCCGCGGTTAACACGAGACGGGCGGTGCTTGGTCCCGCTTTCCTCTTCACGCTGGGGTTCGCCACCGTATTCGTCGCCCTTGGGGCAGGCGCCTCCACGATCGGGGTGATTCTGCGTCAGCATCTCGATCTTCTATCGAAGATCGGCGGACTGATCATCATTCTCATGGGCCTGAATTTTCTCGGCCTTTTCCGTATGGGCATCCTGTCACGCGAGGCGCGTTTCCAAGGTGGTGGCAAGCCAGCGACCCTATCGGGCGCTTATGTCATGGGGCTCGCCTTCGCCTTCGGCTGGACCCCCTGCATCGGTCCCGTTCTCGGCGCCATCCTTGGCGTGGCTGCGTCCAGGGAAACCGTCGGCGATGGCGCCGCCTTGCTCGCAGTCTATTCGCTCGGGCTTGCTGTCCCGTTCTGGATTGCAGCAGGCTTCTCCGGCGCCTTCATGCGCTTTCTCGGCCGCTTCCGGCGCCATCTCGGTGTGGTCGAGAAGGTGATGGGCTCGCTGCTCGTGCTGACCGGCCTTGCGTTCATGATGGGCCTCGTGAGCGATGTTGCCATCTGGTTTCAGCAGACCTTCCCAATCCTGATGCAAATCGGCTAAGGCGGACACTCGCCCGCCGCAACGCCGGATGATGGGAATCCATGGCCGATATCATCGCACTGCTTTTGCCCTTCTTCGGGCTGATCCTAATCGGTTATTCAGCCGCCCGCCTGACGAAGCAGCCAGCAGAGGCGCTCGGCTGGATGAACACATTCATCATCTATGCTGCGCTTCCGGCATTGTTTTTCAAGCTGGTCTCCCGCACGCCTATCGAGGACCTTGCCCGCATAGACTTCATTCTTTCCGATATCGCGGCAACCTATTTGGTCTATAGCGTACTCTTCGCCGTCACCTATCTCATTCGGCGCGCAACATTCGCCAGTTCCACCATCCAGGCTTTTGCGGGCTCATACGGCAATATCGGCTATATGGGACCGGGGCTTGCTCTGCTTGCATTCGGTGAGGCTGCAGCTGTGCCGGTGGCATTGATCGTCTGCTTTGAGAACGCAATGCATTTCATCGTCGCTCCGGCGATGATGGCGATTGCCGGAGGCGATCAACGGCCACCAACGCGACTGGCGGCGGATGTCCTGCGCAAAGTGACGCTTCATCCCTTTATCCTTTCCACCGCCCTTGGATTTGCCGTCGCGGCGAGTGGGGTCGAGGTGCCGCTCGCCGGCCAGCGACTGGTAGACTACCTTGCCCAGGCCGCCGCTCCTTGCGCTCTTTTCGCTATGGGCGTCACCCTTGCACTGCGGCCGCTGACAAGGGTTCCGATAGAGATCGGCTATCTGGCGCTTGCGAAGCTCGTTCTGCTTCCCGCTACTGTCTACATCGTCCTGTCTCTAGCTGGGGACTTCGATCCCGTCTGGATCTATTCGGCCGTGCTGCTCGCCGGCCTACCGACCGCCACAAACGTCTTCGTTATCAGCCAACAGTATGGGATCTGGCAAGAGAGAGCGTCTGCGACGGTGCTGATCACGACAGCGCTGTCGGTGCTGACGCTGCCGGTACTGCTCTACGTCATGAGTGCGGGCATCCTACCGCCGGACCTCTTCCCTTAGGCTGTCGACGAAGGCGCGCAAGCCGCGCCCGGGCTCGACCCCTTCACGCATCACAAGGTTGCGTAACGGCGGTACGGCCGACAGCAGATGGAGTCCCGCAGAGCGGGACAGTTGGACGGGAAGAAAATCGGAGAGCAGCGAACGGTTCAGGAGGTCAACGCCAAGGGTCCGGCTCATGATGTCCGGGCGACGCCTACGATTGAAGCGTTCACCGGCATCGGGCGGTACCGGACGATCCGGGTTAGCTGAAAGGACCCCAACCAATTCAATGGTATCGCGCAGCGACAGATTCAGCCCTTGAGCACCGATGGGCGGGAAGGCGTGTGCCGTTTCTCCGACAAGGGCTAGGCGACCTTTGCCAAAGCGGTCGGCCATCAGGCTCGAAAGCGGCCACGACTGCGGCCCGGGTTCAACCATAACCTTGCCCAGCATCGACTGCATGCGCCCCTCGACCTCCCGCGAAAGACGATCGAGCGGCAACGTGAGGAGCCGTTCGGCCTCCTGGGGTTTGACCACCCAGACGAGGCTGGAGCGGTGACCGGGGAGGGGGACCTGTGTAAATGGACCAGATTCGGTGTGGATCTCCGTCGAAACGTTTCCATGCGGAATCGAGTGTTGAAAGTTGAGAACGACCGCTGTCTGGGGATAGGCCCACCGGCGAATGCCGATCCCCGCGCTCTGGCGTGTTTTGGAGGCGCGGCCATCGGCCGCGATGACGAAGCCGGCCGATATTGTCTCGCCATTTGCGAGACAAAGCACCGCCTGCTCTCTGGAAAACGATACCGCCTCCACCGTGTCGGTCACCCGGGTGACGTTTGGTTCCGCCGCAATCGCATCGGACAGAGTATCGCGCAAAACCCGGTTCGGGATGTTATAGCCAAAGGCGTAGAGCCCGACGTCGGCCGATCTGAACTGCGCTGTCGGCGCCCGAAGCAGTCTGTTCGTGCCGTCGATGATTTGCATGATTAACAGCGGCGCTGCCTTGGGCAGGATCTCCGCCCAAACGCCGAGGCGCTCGATGAATTGGATGGAGTGGTCCATCAATGCGGTCGTGCGCTCATCGGAGCCTTGTGCCTCAGGTGCCACGAAAACTACCTTGCGTCCAACACGTCCCAGTGCCAGGGCCGCCACTGAACCGGCAAGACCGCCACCCACCACTGCGATTTCAAAGTTGTGCATGCTATTATCCTCGTCGGCAGACCTTCCGGCGCTATGTAGAGCCTTCACCCGCGCTTATCCATGGGACGAGGCAGCGCAGGGGCAAATCCTGTGCGAGACGGGAGGGGCGGCGTTGAAGCGGTTGCAATGGCGCCCGTTTGGCCGCATAGCTCGACTATAGTACAAGTACGGAACAGCGCGTGATCAGACGAATCTTCAACTACCGAAAAGTGCCTTATGCGGAAATTCGCGCTTTCTCGGTTCATCTGCTAACCGCTTCAGGTTCTTTCCTCGCCTTTTTGGGCGTGGTGGCGGCGGGCGAGAACCGTTTTGTCGACATGTTCTGGTGGTTGGGCCTGGCCCTGTTCGTTGACGGCATCGACGGTCCGATCGCACGCAAGGTAAAGGTACGGGAGGTTCTGCCCAATTGGTCAGGCGACACGCTGGATAACATCATCGACTACGTGACCTACGTCCTGCTGCCGGCGTTTGCGCTCTACCAGAGCGGCATGATCGGAGAGCCTTGGTCCTTCCTTGCCGCCGGTCTTATCGTGGTATCGAGTGCGATCTACTACGCCGACATGGGCATGAAGACCGATGAGTATTTTTTCTCCGGCTTTCCCGTTGTCTGGAACATGGTGATCTTCACGCTCTTCGTCATTCAGGCGAGCGAGACCACCGCCTTCATCGTCATCATCGTGTCTGTCATCTTGACATTCCTCCCGATCAACTTCCTTCATCCTGTGCGGGTGAAGCGGCTTCGTCCTCTCAATCTTGCCGTCTTCCTGATCTGGTGCGTGCTAAGCGGCTACTCGCTTCTGTTGCACTTCAATTCCCCCGATTGGCTCGTCTACGGCGTTGTGGCGTCGGGCCTGTACCTCTATTTCGTCGGCGCCGTCATGCAGATGTTTCCCAACCTCGGCCACCGCGGCTAGGCTATTGGTGCGCTATGTTTCCTGTTGTGCGGAGCAATAAATTCGATATCAATGATGGCGAGCGGACGTTGCCACTTGGCGTCTGCGCAGCAGGACACGCCGGACCTTGAATCAAGCCTCGAAAGAAGGCGGGCGGCGTGAATAAGGGGGTTCAGTGACTGTTTCGGAGGGACCGGCGGTTAGTCCGCTCTTGTCGGTCCGCGGGCTGACAAAATATTTCGGCAACTTCGCAGCCTGTTCCGGCATCGACCTTGACATCGCTCCGGGAGAGATCCACGCGCTGCTCGGCGAAAATGGTGCCGGTAAGTCTACGCTGGTGAAGATGCTCTTCGGTATCCTGGAGCCGAGTGGAGGCGAAATCCTCTCGAGTGGGCAGGCCGTGGTGATACGATCTCCGAGCGAAGCGCGATCGTTCGGGATCGGCATGGTCTTTCAGCACTTTTCTTTATTCGAGGCGCTGACGGTCGGTGAAAACATCGCTCTGTCACTCGACCCGAAGTTTTCGCTGCCAAGGATCTCAGACGAAGCGGCCAGGCTCTCGCATAAGTATGGTCTCCCGCTTGATCCGAAGGCCCATGTTGCGGATCTCTCCGTCGGAGAGCGACAACGTATCGAGATCGTGCGTGCCCTCCTGCAGAACCCGAAACTGATCATCCTGGACGAACCAACCTCGGTCCTCACGCCGCAGGAAGCGGATAGATTGTTCGAGACGCTCCTGAAGTTGAAGACGGAAGGCCGCTCGGTCCTTTACATCAGCCATCGGCTGGAGGAGGTCCGCCGCATCTGCGACCGGGCAACCGTCCTCCGGCACGGAAAGGTTACTGGTCGATGTGATCCGCGGCAGGAAACGCCTGCCTCGCTGGCGCGGATGATGGTGGGAGCCGACGTCGCCGGCGTGTCGCGTAGCACGGGTAGTGTGCTCGGAGACGTCTTGATCGAGGTGGCGAACCTGTCGGTTCCAGCGCGAACGCCGTTCGCTGTTTCTCTTCGCGCCATCGACATGCAGGTGCGGGCCGGCGAAGTGCTGGCAATTGCAGGCGTTGCGGGCAACGGCCAGGGAGAGCTTTTCGATGTCCTCTCGGGCGAGTACACGGTGCCGGAGAATGATGCGATCCGCATCCGCGGCAAGGCTGTAGGTACGGTCGGCATCAACGCACGACGGATGCTTGGTGCAGGCTTTGTTCCGGAAGAGCGCCACGGTCATGCGGCGGTTTCGGAGATGTCCCTTTCGGACAATCTTCTCCTTGCGCGTAGCCAGCCGGACCGGCGCTCCTTTCTCTCCGGCGGTCTATTGTCCATCGTCCGTCATGGCTCGGTCCGCTCGGCCGCCAAGCGCATCTGTGACGACATGGACGTGCGCAAGAGCGGGGATGATCCCTCGGCGGGCTCGCTCTCAGGAGGCAACCTTCAGAAGTTTATCGTCGGTCGGGAGCTCGACCGTCAGCCTGCCGTGCTCGTGGTCAATCAGCCCACCTGGGGCGTCGACGCGGGAGCGGCGAGCCGCATCAGACAGGCGCTTGTGGACCTCGCCCGTTCCGGCTCGGCGGTGGTGGTGATCAGCCAGGATCTGGATGAAATCTTCGAGGTGGCAACCAATGTCTCCGTGATTTCCGAGGGCCGGCTATCCCCTTCCTTTGCAGCCCACGAACTCAGCCTGGAGCAGATCGGCTTGATGATGGGCGGCATTCACGACTCCACGCATTCGGAGGCGAGCCATGCGCATTGAACTGCAAAAGCGGGCGCAGCCTTCCCCACTGTTCTCGTTCGTGTCGCCGCTGCTGGCGCTGGTGCTGACCTTGTTCTTCGGCGGCATCATGTTCTGGATGCTGGGCAAACAGCCGGTGGACGCCCTCTACAGCTTCTTTGTAGAGCCTCTTCTGGAAGTATGGTCGCTGCACGAACTTGCCGTCAAAGCAGCGCCGCTGATCCTCATCGGCGTCGGGCTGTCGATCTGTTATCGCTCCAACAACTGGAACATCGGTGCAGAGGGACAGTTCACGATCGGCGCTATAACCGGCTCGATCCTGCCAGTGCTCTACCCCGAATGGCACTCCCTGATGATCCTGCCGCTGATGCTCGTCATGGGGATGATCGGCGGAGCCCTTTATGCCGGCATCCCTGCGCTCCTCAAGACGCGCTTCAACACCAACGAAATCCTCACCAGCCTGATGCTGGTCTATATCGCGCAGCTCTACCTCGACTGGCTCGTCCGCGGACCATGGCGGGACCCGCAAGGCTACAATTTCCCGCAGACCAAATCCTTTGTTCCCGAGGCCGTGCTACCGGAGATTCTGGATTCTGGACGCGCGCATCTGGCGATCGTGTTCGCGCTGGTTGCCGCGGTGGCGCTCTGGTTCATGATGCGCTTCATGCTCAAGGGCTTCGAGGTGACGGTGCTCGGGCAATCTGAGCGGGCGGGGAGGTTTGCCGGCTTTTCGGCAAAGCGGATGGTCTGGTTTTCCATGCTGCTTTCGGGGGCGCTCGCGGGACTTGCAGGCATTTCCGAAGTCTCCGGCTCCATCGGTCATGTGCAGCCGACCATCTCACCGGGCTATGGATTCACCGCGATCATCGTCGCTTTTCTTGGGCGGCTCAATCCTCTCGGCATCATCGCATCCGGATTCGTTCTGGCACTGACATATCTAGGCGGCGAGGCGGCTCAACTTTCCATCGGCATCTCGGAAAAGGTCAGCAGGGTGTTCCAGGGGTTGCTGCTCTTCTTCGTCCTGTCCTGCGATACGCTGATCCACTACCGCATCAAGATCGTGACGCAAAAGCTGCGGGGAGGGGCTGCACATCATGCTTGAGGCAATCCTCCTCACCGTCATTACGGCGGCAACCCCGCTCGTCATTGCCGCGCTGGGCGAACTTGTGACGGAGCGCTCAGGCGTCCTCAATCTCGGCGTAGAAGGCATGATGATCATGGGGGCGGTGGTCGCGTTCGCCGCGACCCAGATTACCGGAACGCCCTATATCGGCGTCATGGCGGGTATCGCGGCTGGCGCGGTTTTTTCTCTACTCTTCGGCTTCCTGACCCTGACGCTGGTCGCCAACCAGGTCGCGACGGGGCTCGCGCTGACCATCCTCGGCCTCGGTTTGTCGGGACAGATCGGCGAAAGCTATGTTGGCCAACCCGGCATCAAGCTGCAACCGATCGAGATACCACTTCTGGCCGACATCCCGTTCCTGGGGTCGCTGCTCTTCCGACAGGACCTGATCTTCTACCTGTCCATCGCGTTGGTGATTGGCATTCACTGGTTCCTGTTCAGGAGCAGAACCGGCTTGAAGATGAGGGCGATCGGCGACAACCATGCCTCGGCACATGCGCTCGGTATCAATGTGATCCGCACCCGCTACCTCGCCGTCATGTTCGGTGGCGCGTGTGCGGGCCTCGCCGGGGCTCAGCTTTCGCTCGTCTATACCCCGCAATGGGTGGAGAACATGGCTGCCGGCCGCGGCTGGATCGCGTTAGCGCTCGTGGTCTTCGCCTCCTGGCGCCCGTTACGGGTGCTGGCGGGGGGATATCTTTTCGGCGCTGTCAGCATCGGCCAATTACATGCTCAGGCATTTGGGATTGGGATACCATCCCAGTTCCTTTCGGCATTGCCTTACGCCGCCACTATTGTCGTGCTCATCATCATCTCGCATAATCGCCGCACGACGATGATCAACACCCCGGCATCTCTTGGAAAACCCTTCGTTCCTGAGAGATGACGAGACCTGCATCAAAGTGTAAGCCAACAGAGGTTACAGGAAATGAAGAAACTTATCATCGCACTGGCTGCTACCGCCGCCCTTCTGGGCGGGTTCAACGGCGGCGCACAGGCGCAGGACAAAACGAAGGTCTGCTTCATCTATGTCGGCTCAAAGACCGACGGGGGCTGGACGCAGGCACATGACATTGGCCGCCAGGCGTTGCAGGAACACTTCGGGGAGAAGATCGAGACGCCGTTCCTGGAAAACGTGCCAGAAGGTCCGGACGCAGAGCGTGCCATCGAACGCATGGCTCGTTCCGGCTGCGCACTTGTTTTCACCACCTCGTTCGGCTTCATGGATGCGACGGCGAAAGTGGCGCAGAGGTTCCCCGACGTGAAGTTCGAGCATGCGACAGGGTTCAAAGCCGCAGAAAACGTGGCGACCTACAATGCTCGCTTCTACGAAGGTCGCTACATCCAGGGCCAGATTGCGGCGAAAATGTCTAAGAAGGGCGTCGCCGGCTACATTGCATCCTTCCCGATCCCGGAAGTGGTGATGGGCATCAACGCCTTCCTTCTCGGTGCGCAGTCCGTAAATCCGGATTTTGAGCTGAAGGTCGTGTGGGCCAATACGTGGTTCGATCCTGGTAAGGAAGCCGATGCGGCCAAGGCGCTGATCGATCAAGGCGTGGATATCCTGACGCAGCACACTGATACGACCGCGCCGATGCAGGTTGCTGCCGAACGCGGCATCATGGCGTTCGGCCAGGCATCCGACATGATCGCGGCCGGCCCGAACACGCAGTTGACCGCTATCGTCGACACCTGGGGCAACTACTATATCAAGCGCGTCCAGGCCCTTCTCGACGGTAACTGGAAGTCGGAGCAGATCTGGGACGGATTGAAGGACGGCATCCTGACCATGGCGCCCTACACCAACATGCCGGATGACGTGAAGGCCATGGCTGAGGAAACTGAGGCCAAGATCAAGTCCGGGGAACTGCATCCGTTCACCGGGCCGGTGAAGAAGCAGGACGGCAGCGATTGGCTTGCTGAAGGTGAAAAGGCCGAAGATGGAGTGCTGCTCGGCATGAACTTCTACGTCCAGGGCGTTGACGATCAACTGCCGCAATAAACCACCCGAAATCTGGGAGAGGCGCCCTATCGGGCGCCTTTTTTGTTGCAGGGCGTCACAAGGCGTTTATCGCCTGTCAATCGTGTTGTTGCTAAGAAGCGGCGAAACGTCAGAGGGAGAGATCCATGGGCCGCACCTGTCTTGCCGTCATCCTTGCCGCCGGGGACAGCACGCGGATGAAATCGTCGCTATCGAAGGTCCTGCACCCGATCGCGGGGCTGCCGATGATAGGTCATGTCATGGGCGCCGTTTCTTCTGCTGAGATCGCCGACGTGGCTTTGGTCGTGGGCCGTGACGCCGAGGCCGTGGCGGCCGCCGCGAAGGTTGGCGCGGTGAACGTCCGCACATTTCTGCAGACGGAGCGCCTCGGTACCGGCCATGCGGTGCTCGCTGCTCGTGACGCAATCGCGGAAGGGTTCGACGAAATCCTCGTCACCTATGGCGATGCCCCGCTTGTCACGGCAGGCCCTTTTGCCGCGGCGCGTGCGCAGATCGCCAATGGCGCCGACGTAGCTGTCATCGGATTTCACACGGATCGTCCGACGGGCTATGGACGCCTTCTCGTCGAGAACGGGGAGCTTGTCGCGATCCGCGAGGAGAAGGATGCAACTGACGAAGAGCGGAAGATCACCTGGTGCAACAGTGGGATCATGGCGATCAACGGCGGCAAGGCGCTGGCTCTCCTGGAGCGCATCGACAACCAGAACGTCAAGGGCGAATACTACTTGACCGACCTTGTTGAGATCGTCCGCGCTGCGGGTGGTCGGGCCGTCGCCGTCGATGCGCCCGAAGCCGAAATGGCGGGCTGCAACAATCGCGCCGAACTCGCCGTTCTTGAGCGCCTCTGGCAGGAGCGGCGCCGGCACGAGATCATGGTCTCCGGCGTCACCATGATCGCACCAGA
>DASYHX010000609.1:0-3812 GCA_035998065.1 Pseudorhizobium sp. | reverse complement strand
CCGTTCGCCGTTCTCCTGCCGGTCCATCGGGCCCATTTCGCGCAGGTCGAAGACTGTGTCCTCGACGGGAAGCAGGACGCCGGTGGGGCATTGACGCTCGTCCACCGCAGTGATGCGGTCGGCGGCGATCTGGATGTCGTGGCCGAGCGCCGTCTCGCCGCCGTCTAGGTTGAAATAGGTATGCTGGCAGATGTTGCAGGGTGTCGGCTGGTCCGCGCTCGACTCGTACAGAACCGTCAGGACGCCATCGCCGTGAAGATGATAGGTAGCTTTGACGGTGCAGTTGCCGGGATAGCCGGCACGCCCGTCCCGATCAACGATCTGCAGCACCACCCGGTCGTCGGCAAGCTCGACGATCTCCCAATTGCGCTTCGCCATTCCGTCGCTGCCACCGTGGAGGTGCGTGACGCCCTTCTCATTCAGCTCCAGCTGAACCTGCCCGCCGTCGAGCTCGAACCGTCCGCCGGTGATCCGGTTGGCGCAGCGACCGGGCGTGGCACCGAAGTAGGACGAATGCCGGGGATAATCCTCGAAGCGCTCGAAACCGAGCACCAGAGGCGCCTCATGTCCCTCAAGCCGCAGATCCTGGATCACCGCGCCCCAGGTCATGACATACGCCGTCAGGCCGCCACCGGAGATCTTCACACGATGGACGGTTTCACCCATTGCCGTCGTTCCGAACACTTCACGCTCAGCCATTGCAACTCCTCAAATTCAAGCAGCCGAACGTGGATGATTTGCGCCGCCCGTGCAACGGTGAAGGTCTAAGACCGTGGCAGGACGTTTCTTCAGGCCGCTTCGACCTTGCCGATCTGGTCGAGATCGTAGGGCGTCGTCTGGTAGATGTCGTTGATCCAGTTGCCGAACAGGAGGTGTGCGTGGCTCCGCCAGCGGTTCTGTGGCGGCATCGATGCGTCGTCCTGCGGAAAATAATTGTGGGGCAGCTTGATCGCCACGCCTGCATCCAAGTCCCGGAAATACTCTTCCGCGAGCGAGGTGGAGTCGTATTCCACATGATTGAACATATAAAGCCGGCGGCCGTTCTTCTCCTCGACCAGGCAGACACCCATCTCCTCCGATTCCATCAGGATCTTGAGGTCCGGTATCTTTTGGATGTCCTCGCGGCGCACCTCTGTCCAGCGCGAGACCGGAACCTGAAAATCGTCCGAAAAGCCCGTGAGGAACACGGAGGACGGGCAAAGATTGCGGTGGCGGTAGACGCCGAAGGCCTTTTCCTTGAGCTCGTGCTTCGGCACGCCGTGGAAGTGGTAGATCGCCGCCATTGCGCCCCAGCAGACGTTCATGCTCGAATGGACGTTGGTGGTCGTCCAGTCGAGGATCTGCTGCATTTCGTCCCAATAGGTCACGCTTTCGAACGGAAGCGTCTCTACCGGAGCTCCGGTGATGATGAAGCCATCGAACTTGCGATGCCTCACCTCCTCCCAGGTCTCGTAAAAGGAGAGTAGATGCTCCTCCGACGTATTCTTCGCCTTGTGGCCGCCGATGCGAATGAGCGAGAGCTCCACCTGCAGGGGCGTGGCGCCGACCAGACGCGCCATCTGCAGCTCTGTCTTGATCTTGTTCGGCATGAGGTTGAGAAGCCCGATCTGCAACGGACGAATGTCCTGCCGCACCGCGACCGTCTCGGTCATCACCCGCACGCCTTCATGCATGAGGGTTTCAAAAGCGGGAAGCGTGTCGGGAATTTTTATCGGCATGCGGTCACGAATAACAAAAAGCCGGCGGCGCGCAAGCATCAACCGTCTTTTGCTGGTCCTCACGCTCGAAGACGAGCGACAGGAAGTCAGACAGCCACCGCTTGAGCGGCGCGTCGAAGATCATCCGGCCTTCGAGATGAGCACTGCCTTTCTGGGCGTTCGGCATGATGAAACGGTGCTCACCGCGCACGACCCAGCGCTGCATCATCGCACGCGTCAGTTCAGCGTGAAACTGCACGCCCCAGGCATTGTCGCCGTAGCGGAACGCCTGGTTGGGATAAACATCCCCTTCTGCCAACAACCGGGCGCCGTGCGGGAGGCTGAAGCCTTCGCGGTGGAAGTGATAAACCATCGCGGGCCAGTGCGGCATCAGCAGCCTTCCATGCTCCGTCGCGCGCAAGGGATACCAGCCGATCTCCGTCATACCGTCCTTGTCCGCAGCAACCGTGCCGCCGAGATGGCGCACCATCATTTGGGCGCCAAGGCAGATGCCGAGGAAGGGCTTGTTCTCCTTCAGTGGAACGCTGACCCAATCCGTCTCCGCCTTGACGAAGGGATCCGGGTCGTTGGCGCTCATTGGGCCGCCAAATATGACCGCGCCGGTATGCTGCGCCAAGGTGGGCGGGAGAGGATCTCCCGAAACTGGCCGACGAATATCGAGCGGATAGCCCTTCTCAACCAGCATCTGGCCTACGCGGCCGGGGGAGGAGGTTTCTTGGTGGAGCACGACTAGAACCGGGAGCTTCTTCGTGCCCTGGGGCGGTGTCATCAGCATCAGTTACCTTCTCATTTGCCTCCCGCGTCTCCTCCCGGTTGTCGCGCCGCAGCCTCTTGGCGCTGCAGGACCCGATCGCGCGCCGACACCCCCATCAGATCCGCGATCCGCCAGATGACATGATCCTCCATCTCGCTGCGTTCGCCATCGGCGTGCACGAGATCCCAAAGGACGCCCATCAGTTCGACCCGCTCTTCAGGGTCAAGATGCCGATTAAGATCGGAGGTGAAACGATAGTAGTCAACCGCCTCCTGTCCAGCCTCGCGACCGGCGTGGATCAGGGACGCGAGTTCTTCCCCTGCCAGACCGTAACGTTCCCGCAGCAAGTCGTGCAGCTTCTCCTGCTCGTCGTCGGATATGGTTCCATCGGCTTCCATCACCTGGAAGCAAAGCGCGGCAAAGGCAACACGCGGGTCCCCCGGCAGAAAATCTCCCTCAGGCTGACGCGCAGACAGATTCTGGATGAAGGCCTGGAGGCGGTCGAACATCATCGCTCCCTTCAGAAGAGGCGAAGCCGGTTGGAAGGCTCCCGGGAAGCATTGGGATCCTTAACGCCCGGATCATCAGGTCGGCGGTGGAAGAACGGATCTTCCTCCGCTTCATCCACATTGGCTGCGTCACGCTGAGGCGCGTCGGGCTTGGCCGGGTTGGGCGCTGCCGCAGGAAGCGTGATCATCTCCTTTTTTTGCTCGGACTTTTCGGCCAGTCCTGGCGCAGCCGCGGGCGTCTCCGGAGGGGCCGCTTTCACATCGGGTTGTTGCGGCTGGAGAGGCTCTTCTCGAGGTTCCTCTTCCGTCAGCTCCGGTTCAGGTGGCACGTCGACAGGGGGAAGTTCGGCAATCGCTCGCTCCGCCAGATCACCTTCCTCGATCGGTCCTTCCAACTGGCCGTAGGGCACCTTCCATTCAAAGGCGTCGATGCGCCCGGTGGTCGGGGAAACCGGCAGCCATCGTTCAGATACGATGCCGTCGGCGACCCAGGCTGGATCACGCGGCGCACGGAGCGCTTGCCCCATCCAGTGGCGGATACGACCCTGGTCGGCAGTGTCGGCCTCCTCGATGTCGGCCAACAGAAGGTAAATGCTCTCGCGCGGGCTCATCCGGGCAGCGGCCTCCGCCTTCGAACGCGCCTTCTCCAGTTCCCTTGCATCCAGAGCGGCCTCTGCCACGGCGATCAGCGATTCGACATTGTTCGGCCGCATCGCCTCAAGCTTCTCTGCCCGCTTCAGCCGATCCACGGCACTGTCGCCGCTGCGGGCCCGCACGTAGCTGGTTGCAATCTCCGGATGCGGTGCCGTCTTCCATACGCCTTCGAGAACG
>DASYHX010000606.1:0-14946 GCA_035998065.1 Pseudorhizobium sp. | reverse complement strand
GAACAAGCGTCTGGACGACATGCTGTCGGTCGTCGCGGAGATGCAGGCTGGACGCGAACAGCAACGGAGCAAGAGCGGCCCTCGCCGCACCGGGCAGACAGATCATATGTTCGGCATTCGCGACGGCAGCCAGAGCAACGGTTACCAAAAGCGTGACCGCAAACCGGGCCGGCGGACGGACTTCATGAACGATCCGGAGGTCATTGCCAAAAGGCAGAAGGCGCTCGCGCGCATGGAGGCAGCGGAATGAACCGCCGGTACTATAGTCTCAAAGCTAAAGCCGAAAGGTGCCCTCACCCGCCCCCGCTCCTTCCTTGCAACCCGGACCAGCCGGTCGGATCGGGGGCTGATCGTCAGAGCCAGACGAGATGCCGAGTGTCGCATTTCTAACTGGCTAACGAGCACGCGCCTCTAACAAGCTTTGACAGTGGTAGCAGAAATCATCTGCTGCTACTTTTGATAGTTATTAGTGCTAAAGATGTGACCCGGTATTGCCCCCCCTGGGCGCCTTGTGCGAACACACCAGCCGGCACGGAGACATACCTATGTTCAAGGCTATCGGGGCTCGCGGGCCGTTGAAGCATTTGCTGATCATCGGCTCTTGCTTCGCTGTGCTCCCAGCGAACGCCACACCGGTACTCGTGGTCGATACTGAGACTCGTGAAGTGCTTTATCAAGAAGAAGCGGGCAAACCCTGGTACCCAGCTTCAACAACAAAGCTGATGACGGCCCTGGTGGTCTTCGAGGCTCTTCGCGCCACCGAAGTCAGTCTTTCGACGCCCGTCACTTTGAGCCGCAATGCAGTGAGCCAACCCTTTTCGAATTCCGACCTTACGGTTGGCCGTACGATGATACTGGAAGATGCACTCTTTGCTATGCTGACTGCGTCGGCAAATGATGTCGCTGTCGCAGTGGCAGAATCGGTGGCATCTGACGAGTCGTCTTTCGTCGGTCGCATGAACGAGACAGCAAATCGGATTGGCCTCAATGGCACCCATTTTGCCAGCCCCAATGGTTTGGCCGATCCGCAAAACTACACAACTGCTCGTGATCTCGCGATCCTTGGGATGCATTTAGACCAGACGTTTCCCGAATACCGTCGGTTTTTCCAGGCGTCTGCAGTCACGATAGATGGCAAGGAGCTGAAATCCAACAACGAGCTGCTGACGCGCTTCCCCGGCACGATCGGAATGAAGACCGGCTTCCTGTGCGCCTCAGGGCGTACCTTCGTTGGACTGGCGGCAAGGAACGGAAAACGCATCATCGTCGTCATTCTCGGGGCAACGACGGAAAGAGAACGCAACGAGCGATCCGCCAAATATCTGACGGAAGCCTTTTCCGGGCAATTGGCGTCAGATGCCGGTCTCGTGGAGACCTTGGACAATGAGACAGATGTCAAGCCAGAAGATATGCGCGTGCGGCTCTGCACCAGCCAGGCCGAAAGTTACCAGGCCGGCCGCGATGTCGCGTTTCCTATGGGCCTGCCGGGGAATAGGAGTTACTTGCACGACCCGATCCGAGGCTTGACCCACGAAATCAACACCTGGGTCAAGCAGGATGCCGCGGACGTTCCCATACCGCTTCCTCGTCCCTCATAATGCGACCTAAGAGAACCAGTCTCCATAAGAAGCGCTCCATCATTTTCTTCAACTGCTGTTGCCACCAGCACAACGCCTCCTGTTCTTTATGGCAGCGCTAGATAAGGTTCAATTCCTTGCCGAGGGCTGTGGCCTGCGGCAAGGTCGTCGCCCCCACTGCTGCTTTGGCGTTTTGCAGATGGAAGGCGACATTGCCGGGACTGTCATTTTCAAGCACGGCGATGTCGCGCATGCGTTTCCCCTCTGCACACCAGCGCAGGTAGACCCGTTCCACGGCTTTCAGATCGACATTTTTCTCAGACGTCGGCTGTGCGTTGAGCATTTGAAGATAGCAGTGTACCTGGCCAACAGCCGCCGCCGCCGCGATGGGATTGAACATTCGGCTACCGGCAAACTGTGGATCGCATGATGCCACCGTCAACAAGGCGATGCGGGTAAAACCTGTCTTGATCGGAATGGTGATGCCCGATCGAATCCCGAATTCGGCAGCCTCGCCGAAGAAGGAGCTCAGTTGCTTGGATCCGCTGCCCACGTCACTCGACCAGGCAAATCCCTGCATCTTCTGCCAGGCGCGCTGGATTACCGGATCGATCGTGGCATAGGACTTTTGAAAATACCGCTGCTGCCATTCTGTGCGATAATTCGAAATCACTTCCTGGTGGTCCGCGTACAGGAACAGATAGGCATAGTGGTCGAACCCTGCCTCGCGTGCTAGCTTCGCAAGTGTCTCTCTCACGGTAGCCGGACCGCGCGATAGCATCACATGCTCGACCAGTCTGTCGAACCACTCATCCATGTGCTTTCCTCCACGGCCGCCACTAGAGAGCGCTCCCGGCTCCCGAGCATTTCTCATCCTAAATTATGATCCTGCCCCGAATGGGGAGCAAGCAAGAGCAGCAGCGATTGGCCACGATTCATGTCCACAGGCGATCAATCGGGCTCAATCATTATTGGTAATAGCTCCCCCCACGCGTCCAAAGTCGCCGCATTGCAGCGATGGAGGAGGCGAGCATGAAGACGTCCAGAGGACTGGCGGCCGTGATAGGCATGATCACGGTGTGGGCACCGGGCGCGATTGCGCAGGATCTGATCGTCAACAGTTATGGCGGCCCTTACGAAGCCATCATTCGCGAAAGGATCATCGAGCCGTTCGAGCAACAATTTGGCGTCGATGTCGTCTATGACGCCGTGGGATCTGCATCGCAGGACTACGCAAAGATCAAGGCGACCGGTGGCCGACCGGGCTTCGACGTCGTCGTCATGACGGCGTCCCAGTCGCTTGACGGCTGCCGCGACGGATTGCTGGAGCCACTCAATCCCGACACTGTTCCCAATGTTACCGCCCTCGATCCCCGCGTTCGCGAGATTGCCGGCGAATGTGGCGCAGTCCACGAGCTCCAGTATCTCTCGCTGGTTTGGCGCAAAGACAAGCTCCCGCAGGACCTCACGTCCTGGTCCGACCTGCTTGACGACAAGCTTGAGGGAAAAGTCATCCTGCCGACATTCCAGAACGTGATGGCGGCCTATCTGATCGCGGTTATGTCCGTCACCCACGGCGGTGATCTTCTCGAGGCCGTCGATCCAGGCTTTCAGGCTGTCGCGGAGCTCGCTCGGCACTCTATCGGATTTGAGCAGGCCTCCTCGGTCATGGAGACCTATATCAAAGACGGTCGCGCTTGGGCGATGCCGTTCTGGAACGGCAGAGCGCAGCTCCTGATGGAGAGCGGCCTGCCGATTGACTACGTGTCACCGAAGGAAGGCACAGTACCCCTGGTGGCCACTTTGAACGTTCCAAGCGGCGCGGAAAACAAGGATGCAGCGCTCAAGTTCGTGAACTTCTGGCTGGAGAAGACGAGTCAGGAAGCCTGGGTGACCGGCTACAAGGTTGGCAGTGCAAGACCCGACATTGATGTCCCCGACGACGTCCGAAACCGTCAGATCACCACTGCGGCGGATCTCGATGCTCTGTTGCTGCCCGATCTGGCGGTGCTGTCCCGGCGCTTGCCCCAATGGGGCAGTCGCTGGGAGCGTGAAGTCGTGACCCAGGCGAGGTAGCGGACGAATGACATCATTAGAAACTATCTCGCTACGGCCTCAGCCGGGACGTCTGCCTGTGCGGCTCGGCCCTTTCCTGCCGCTTGCGCCGCCATCGCTCATCCTGCTCCTTGTCTTCGCCATTCCGATGGGAATGATGATCGGCCTGAGTTTTCGCGGGTCCAATGGCGAACTCGCGACACTCGACCATTACCAGCGATTTTTCAGCGACAACCTGATGCTGGCCGGTCTCTGGCGCACAGCTTTGATGTCCGGCCTCGTCGCCGTCTGCGTCACCGTCATGGCCTATCCAGTCGCCTATTATCTTGCGCGTTCGAGGTCGCCGTGGCGCACCGTCGTTTTTGCACTTGCCATCGCCCCCGAGCTTGCGGGCGTGGTGCTGCGAACCTATGGCTGGCTCGTTATCCTGGAAGATCACGGTGCGGTCAATGCGGTGCTGCTCTGGTCGGGACTGATCCTGGAGCCCCTGCCCCTATCCAAGAACCTGCTTGGCGTGGTGATCGGTCTGACGCATGTCGTCCTGCCGTTCGGCATCCTGTCACTGCTGACGAGCATACAGGGCATCGACCCTAATCTTGAGCGCGCCGCGCAGATTCTGGGCGCCTCAAGACTGTCGATCATCCGGCGGATCATCCTGCCTCTGTCTGTGCCCGGGATCATCAGTTCCCTGCTGATCGCCTTCACCATGTCTGCGAGTGCCTATGCCACCCCTGCCCTGCTGGGCGGATCCTGATTCAATGTTCTTGCCAGCATTGTCTATGAGCAGGTGCTCTTCTACATCGACTGGCCTATGGCTGCCGTCATGGCAGTGCTGCTTTTGGTCATGATGTTGGCCATGGCGCTTGTTGGTACCCGCGCCGAAGCACGCCTCCAGCGCAAACTTCACCTCTGAGGGACGATCCATGGACCGGTTTCTATCACTTTGCTTTCGGCTCTCGCTGTTCCTGATCCTGGCCTTCATCGCGCTGCCCATTCTCGTGGTATTTGCAGCCTCGGTCAGTCCCTCAGCGGCGATCAGCTTCGATCCGTCGCAATGGACCTTGACGTGGTTTGCGCAGCTGGCCGACCGCCGCTGGCTCGATCCTTTCCTTCTCAGCATCAAGCTCGCCGCGGCTGTGACTGTCTTGAGCGGCCTGCTCGGCTTCCTGGCAGCCTATGCGGTCGCTTACCAGAAATGCCCGGGCCATGAGGCGATCATGGCCATTCTGGTCTCGCCTTTGGCGGTTCCGCAGATCGTCAAGGGAGTGGCCATTGTCTTGTTTCTCTCGTCGACCGGCTTCTTCTCGCTTCTCGGTATGCCCGGCCTGGTCATGGCACACATCATTCTCACGCTGCCGTTTGTGGTGCGAATGATTGCGGGCGCCATGTACAACTTCGACAAGAGACTGGAGCAGGCGGCGCGCATTCTCGGCGCCAACGCCTGGCAGCGGGTGCGGTTCGTCCTCCTGCCCATCATCAAGCCCGGACTGTTTTCGGGCATGACCTTCGCCTTCATCCTGTCGTTCAACAACATCCCCTTGTCCGTCTTCCTTGTCCGCCCAGGCGAAACGACGCTTCCGATCACCGTCATCAACCATATGGAATACAGCCTGGACCCGGTCCTGGCAGCGGTGAACGTCGCCTCCCTCGCTTTCATTCTTGCCGCCATACTTCTGTTTGAAAAACTTGGCGGCTTCTCCACCCAACTTCACGGGGGTAGCAAATGAGCTCCAATGACATCGAAATGGTTTCCGTCACCAAGAGCTACGGGGGCACCACCGTCGTCAACGGCGTCAATCTAGCCATACCGGCGGGCGAGTTTGTTAGCATCCTGGGCCCCTCAGGCTGCGGCAAGACCACCACGCTCAGCATGATCGCCGGCTTCGCGCAGCCTTCGGTCGGCGACATTCGCATCCGTGGCAAGAGCCAGAAAGGAGTACCTCCGGAAAAGCGCGGCATCGGCATGGTGTTCCAGAACTATGCTCTGTTTCCCCACATGACGGTTGAAGAGAACGTCGGCTTTGGCTTGAGAATGCGAAGGCGCCCCACGA
Source organism: Pseudorhizobium sp. (assembly GCA_035998065.1). Taxonomy (GTDB): domain Bacteria; phylum Pseudomonadota; class Alphaproteobacteria; order Rhizobiales; family Rhizobiaceae; genus Neorhizobium. The sequence goes on along the minus strand of DASYHX010000606.1, from coordinate 9,263 downwards.
GCGAGATCCGCGATGCCGTGGCAAATGCGCTCCGGCGCGTCCATCTCGAGGGGCTGGGCCACCGGTACCCCAAAGAACTCTCGGGCGGCCAGCAGCAACGGGCAGCTCTTGCCCGGGCCATTGCGCCGGAGCCGTCGCTCCTCCTTCTTGATGAGCCCTTGTCGAACCTCGACCTGAAGCTACGGGAGGCCATGCGGGTCGAACTGAAGGACATCCAGGAGCAACTGGCGATGACCTTCGTCTACGTCACCCATGACCAGGACGAAGCGATGGCCATGTCGGATCGTATTGTGGTGATGCAGAGGGGCCTGATCGCACAGACCGGACGGCCGTCAGATATTTACGAGAGACCCAATTCCAGTTTCGTCGCTGACTTCATCGGCAAATCAAACCTGCTGCCGATCCGTCAGCTGCGCCAGGGCAACAACGCAGTGGTTGTATGTCTCGCCGGAGACCTCACCCTCACGGCGCGGAAAACTGAAGGTATCGCCGCCGAAGACGCCCGCTATTGCTGCATGCGTCCCGAGGCCGTCCGGTTGTCGCTCACCGCAGATGACAGTGCAGTGTCTGCCAATCGTCTGCAGGGTAGGCTGACCCGGATCGTCAACCTTGGCGCCTATTTCGACTGCTTCGTGACGATGAACGACGGCACTGTTTTGAAATCATTGGTCCGTTCGACACGCCTGCCCGGGCTTGCAGTCAACATGCCGGTCTTCCTGTCGATCGAGCCGGACGCCATTCGGCTTCTGTCGCACTAGCGATTGTTCCGTCTGCGCGATCAATCGCAGCATCTCCCTATTGGAAGACCAGCGGCAGGCTTGGCTAGGCTGCGATTGTAGACAAACCTCAAGCTGAAGAGGGCAAGACCATGCTCAACAAGAAAAAAGTCGTGATCGTCCAGACGGGCAACAATGTTTGCGCCGACGTCGTCGGGTTCGATTTCAACGCCTATGACAAGGATGACATCGCCGAAGTGCGCAAATACTGGCTGCAGTACGGCGTTCTCCGGTTCAAGCACGCCGGTATCACGGACGAACAGCATATTGCCTTTTCCCGCCACTTCGGTGACTTCGTCATCCATCCAAAGCAGTTGCAGGAGGGCGGTCATCCGGTTCACAAGGAGATCCTGGTGATCGCCAATACCGTGAAGGATGGGAAGCCGACTGGCGCGATGGGCAACAGCGAAGCAACCTGGCACACCGATACATGGTTTTACGAGAAGCCTCCCGCCGGCGCCATTCTTCATGCTGTCGAGGTTCCTCCGCAGGGCGGCGACACCTACTTCCTCTCCACCTATCTCGCCTACGAAAGCCTGCCCGACGAACTGCGCAAGCTGGTCGAAGGACGCCAGATTTTCTTCCAGAGCGTCTACGACAAAACGGGAAAGCTGCGCCTGGGCAAGAGTGCGCCGCGCAGCACCGATTTTCGCGAATGGGAAGGAGTGGTGCATCCTCTCGTTCGCACCCATGCCGATACGCTACGCAAGGCGCTGTATCTTGGAGGAACGAAAGAGGGCGCCTGGATCGTCGGTATGCCACTTGACGAAAGTTGCGACGTTCTTGATCGGCTCTGGGCGCACACCACGCAAGACAGTGACGTCTTCGTCCAGCAGTGGGACAAAGGTGACATCATGATGTGGGACAACCGCTGCACGATGCACCGCCGTGACTCGTTTGACCCGAACTTCACCCGGATCATGCACCGCACGACCACCTCGGGCGAACGCCCCGTTTGATCTGGTCGGAAGGTGAGACAGACATGGAACTCTATCGCAATGGGGAGGGCCCGCCAGCCCTCCCGGCAGGTCTGTGCGATTTGCTGCGGGACGTTGAGACGGCCACGATCGGCCACATCGAGCACCTTGGATTTCTCGCTGCGACGATCCGACCCGTCTACCCTGCGAAAATCGCCGGGCGGGCGATCACGGTTGCGGCGCCTGGCCGGGATGGCACGATCATCTACACTGCCATCGACGTGCTCGTTCCCGGAGATGTCCTTGTGATTGCGCGCGTCGATCAGGATGACATTGCCTGTGTCGGTGGCGGCGTTGCGACTGCCGCAAGAGCCCGCGGCGCAGTTGCGATCATTTTGGATGGCCCCTGCACGGATGTCGAGGAGATCGAGGCCATCGGTCTGCCGGTCTGGTGTCGAGGGGTTTCGGCCAAGACAACAAATCGTCGCCATCGTATCGGCGGATCCATCAACCTGCCCATCTCCTGCGGGGGTGCGGCCGTGCTTCCCGGCTATGCCGTTCTCGCCGATTGCTCGGGGGTGTTTGCCGCCCCCGCCGGGCATATGCGCGCGCTGGCGGCAGAGGCGATCGAGCGCCAGCGGCGGTCGGCAGCCCTGCGGCCGCAGCTGGCGGCCGGACGCTCCATTTTCGCAGTTACACCAGAGGAACACTCATGAAGATCTCGCTCGTCCAGATGAACTCGCAGCCGGATCTAACGGCAAATCTTCGTTCGGCCGAAGCTCTGCTCCTACAGGCCGTCGTCCGCGACCAGCCTGACTTGCTTGTCCTCCCGGAGCATTTTGACTGGGCTGGCGGTACTGCTGAACAGAAAATCGCGGCAGCCGACGTCATGCCAGGGGGCAAGGCGTACGAGATGCTGCGCCGGATTGCGCGGCAACATGGCGTCTGGATCCATGGCGGAAGCCTGCTGGAGCGCATACCGGGCGACAGCCGGGTCTTCAACACCAGTGTGGTCTTCAACAATCTGGGCAAAGAGGTCGGGCGCTATCGGAAGATCCATCTGTTCGACGTGACCGCCCCGGACGGCAAGGCATATCTGGAATCGGCGACCGTTGCACCGGGTGAAGATCTTTTTGTTTACGAGGCGCATGGTCTCAGGATCGGCGCTGCCATTTGCTACGACCTGAGATTTTCTCGCCTGTTCGACGCCCTGGCGTCACACTGGGTCGATGTCGTCGTTCTTCCGGCGGCCTTCACCATGCAAACGGGGAAAGATCATTGGGAGGTATTGTGTCGTGCCAGGGCCATCGAGCTGCAGGCCTATTTCGTCGCCTGTGGCCAATGGGGCTCCTATGCAGCAGCCAAGGGCGAGATCCGCAGCTACTATGGCAACTCGATGATCTGCGACCCCTGGGGGCAGGTCATCGCGCGTGCCTCCGATGGCGTCGGGATCGTCACCACCCACGTCGAACCCAAACGCCTGAAAGAGGTCCGCGACCTAATCCCCATGGCGATGCATCGGGAGGACTTTCCCGCATGTCGGCTGTGCCACTGCGGTGGCAGCGGATCGGCTTGCGAGGCACATGCCTGAGACGATGACGCAGATCGGGAAGCGCTGAAGAACCCGCTTCAGCGCCACGTCCACGGGCATCCAAACATAAACCTAAGCGAAACGTCCCCGTTTCCTCCATGCAATCTTGTCTTTGCGTTGCCTCCTGTCGGATCGACACTCGTCTGACATATGGAGGCAGGATCAATGGTTGACGAAAAGCACGCGTCGTTTCGGTGGTATAGCAGAGCAGACATTGCCGCATGCAATGATGTCCTCAACGGTGCTCGGCTCCACCAGGTCGCCCGCCGTGCCTGGAGCGATATCGCCTCGGGTACGACACGGGGGCTGAAGTCGACGATCACCATGTCCGCAAGCGAGCTACCGGAACACAGGGGTCGGAAGCATCCCCCTGCCCTTCCGGAGCGGCTTGGATGGAAGCTCTCCTGCCTTTCGAGCGTCAACAGGACCTACGGGGGCGTCAAGATCGTCGGCGCCAATGCCCTCAACCGCAGAGCCGGACTGCCACGATCGTCCTCGACGATTCTACTGCTCGACAAGCTGACCATGACGCCGCTGTGCGCCATGGATGCCACGGATGTCTCGGCGGCACGCACGGCAAGCTATGCGACGGTGGTCATGGAGCGGTTCTTCAAAGGGAGAAAGCAGATCTCGATCTTCCTGTTTGGCGCCGGTCCCATCGCGGAGCGGATCATACTGGCGCTCCAGGCCTGTGCGGCTCATGCGATCGACCGGCTTACCGTGCAAAGTCGTTCGGGGCGGTCGGCCGAAAATCTGGCGGCCCGACTGAGCCCACACGTGTCCTTTGAGCTGGTCGCGGCATCGGAGGGAGGCAAGGCTCTGTCTCAGGCTGATTATGTCATCACGGCAACCAATGCCAAGGCACCCGTCTTCAACGGCGCGGACATCAAGCAGGGACTGATCCTGCACCTGGGAGGAGACGAAACTCCAGCTGACTATCTGGAACAGGTTCTTCGCACAGGCTTGGTGCTATGCGACAGCATCGAGATGGTGTCGCGGCGAAACTCCCAGCCTGGCACTCTACTTCGAAAAGCATGGAACCACTCTTGAAACGGGCGGCCCGCCACTTGGGGTCAAGAATTTTGCCACGGCCGAGGGTGACGTTCCAGCTGGCACAAGGATCCACATCACCTGTGTCGGCCTTCCGATGCTCGATCTTTATGTTGGCGCCCATGTTTACGAGAGTCTGCTGATGAACGATGGCATGAGACCCTCGTCGCCTGTCAGTGGCCTTTAGTCATGGATGTCGTCAAGCAACTGGCTGAGCAGATTTGCGCCGGCACCTTTGACAAGCTGCCTGAAGCCGTAAGGCAACAGGCCCTGCGCTGCATGGCAGATGCCGTCACCGCCGCCGTGACGGGATATAGTTCCGAGGCGGCAAGCGCTTGCAGGGCAGCGGCCGCTACCCTTTTTGCCGGCGGCGTGTCACCTCTCTGGCTTGCAGGATGTTCACTTGGTCCGGTTGGAGCTGCCTTTGCCAATTCCGCCGCCATGTCGGCACTGGATTTTGACGATGGTCACAGGAGGGCCCGCGGACATCCCGGCGCGGCCGTCATACCCTCTGCGCTTGCCGCCTTCGCCAATGGTGGCGAAGCAGAGGATCTTATTGCTGGGGTCGTGGCGGGATATGAAATCTCCATCCGGATCGCAGCGGCACAAAATCCAGCCAGCATCAAGACGCGCCAGAGCGGGCGCTGGACGGGCTTTGGCGCGATAGCCGCCGCGGCATTGATCGGCCGTTCGCCCGCGAACGTGACCGCATCCGCCATGGCGATCGCCGGCTGCTGGTCGCCTAACCAGGAGGCCAATGGAAGCTCCGGCTATGCCCGACAGACGGGTAACCATGCGAAGGAAGGTATTCCCTGGAGCGTCGTCACGGGTCTGACGTCTCTTGAGCTGGCCCAGCGGGGGTTTACCGGGCCAGGTGACCTTTTGGATCATGCCGCCTATTATGATCCTGCGAAAGTTCTGGAAGGGCTCGGAGAGCGCTGGGACATTCTGGGCATTTACTTCAAGCCCTACTCCTGCTGCCGCTATATCCATCCTGCGATTGACGCTGCGTTGCGCCTGCTAGAGGACCACCGGATACGTCTGGGGGACATAGAAACCATTCAAGTGCGAACCTTCGAGTGGGCAAACCGTCTGCAGAACAGCTACGAGCCGAGCAATCTGGTGGAGATCCAGTACAGCCTGCCGTTTTGCGTTGCTGCGGCCCTGTGCAAGGGCGCTCATTCGCTGTCCCCGATCGACGAGCGCCTCCTTCATGATCCTGACGTTCGTCGTCTGGCGGCAAGAGTCGACCTGGTGTCCGATCCAGACCTGGACCGGAGATTTCCCGCAGAGACGCTGGCTCAGGTTAACATTCAGACGCCGAACGGCTCCGCTGCCTCCGATATCGTCTCACCGCGCGGCGACGCCGGCGATCCCCTCACCTGGGATGGCCTCTTGGAAAAATTCAGGATCTCGACAGCGCGACTACTGGAAGAGGATTGCCAGCTGGAATTCCTTGTGGGTTTCGAGAGTTTGAAGGCGGGAGATCCACAGCCACTGATTGCTTGCCTGAAGAAACCGATGCGAGCCGGCGGTTCATGAGCTCGCGCCTCGCCAGCTGCTCAAACGTGCGATCCTCATATCATCTGCAAGCGGGCGCTGACCTTTCGAGGATCGCGCCATTGGCCACCACCATCTTCCCCTTGATGAACACGTCACGTACGCGCGCACAATTGGTACGATCAGCGATCACAAGATCGGCTCGCCTGCCCTTCTCGATCAGACCGCGGTCAGCGGCAAGCTGCGGGAAAATTCGGGCAACATTGCCGGTTGCCAGGGCGATCGCGGCCGCAGGCGTCATCTGCTGCTTGCGAATGATGCGGTGGATTGCCTCCAGTATCGCGTCCCAGTGACCGCCTGCAAAATCGGTGGAGAGGGTGTCGACCAGGCCTGACGACACCAAGGCATCAAGGTTGGACGCATCATTGCGCCAGCGTGTTACGATGCAGTCAAGGGTCGAGACATCGATCGCAACGCCGCGTTCTCTAAGCTGCGTGGCATAGGCGACAGCCTCCTCCGGCAGGAACATCGGATGGTTGGAATGGCCAGCAACCAGTCTCGCGCCCGGATGCTTGCCCGAGACCTCAAGAAGCGTGCCCACGGAGGGAGTGGAATTGTGGAAGATGGCCGGGTAGCCGGTTTGCTCAGAGTGCTGAGCAAGCTCTTCGAAGCCGGCAAGAGCAAGGTTGACGGAGGGCATCACGGAGGTGGCGATGAGATCGCGAGCTGAGGTTGGGGTCAGCACATTCTCAAGCCGACACGACACGAGCACGGCCTGAAGCTGTTCGTCATCCACTCCGTCTTGCGGCCGCAGATAGCGGCCGACAACCGCATCGCGCAGCCGCCTTGCTACATGCGGGTGGATGTCGCAACCCGTGAAGTGCTTCACCGCTTCCGGGATGAACCTGTACTCCTGCGCGCCGCCCCCCAATGTCTGTCCACCACCAACCTCTCCCAGCGCTTTCGCACCCATTGCCAATGCCAGCTCTATGGTCATGCAAAGATGCCGTTCGCGCAGCCCCGCACCGTCGACAGACTGAGCGGCGCGAAAGTTGGCTGGGCTATGGGCGGTGGATAGATGAACCTCAAGCGAATGGGGCTCGCAATCCTCAAGCTCTTGGGGCAGCGCGAACCCGCAGACGTTGAGGAGCGTCGTCGTCCCCGAAAGCAGATGGCGGTTCCTTTGCCAGCTGACTGCCCCTGGAAGGGGCGGGGCGGACCCGCTCGGCATGGAGGGGCCGATGACACAATTGTGCGCATGCGCGTTGATGATACCCGGGAATACCAGGCACCCTGTAGCGTCGATCGTCTGCCTGGCTGACAGGGATTGCTCCGGCTTGCCCGGCAAGGCCATCTCGATACATCCGTGCAACAGACCGACGGAAGCAATGTCCAGGCAGGTGCTGCCATCGCCTGTGATTACCGCCCCGCCATTAATGAGGCAGTCCAGAACAGCTGTCATGGATAACCTGCTCCCCCGCCCGGCGTCGGACCAGCGGCATCGGCGCCGCCACAGACGGAGCCGAACACATAGCCAATCGAACGGACCGTCCGGATAACGCCCTGTCCTTCCCGGTTCAGGGCTTTGCGCAACCGGCCGATATGGACGTTCAGCGTGGCGCTCTCCACGAACCGTCGCCCGGGCCAGGCGGCAGCAAGGAGCTCAACACGACTGCAGACCCTGTTGGGCCTCGTCATCAGGCAAGCCAGCAGGGCGAATTCGGTTGGAGCCAGATGAACCGCTACTCCATTTCGTGTGACCGTTCGCTCATCGAGATCAAGGATCACATCTGAATGCATCAATATGCCGCTCTGACGCAGGAGAACCTTCTGGAGCGAGCGCCGTCGGTCGAGATACTCGAGCAGCCTTGCCGGCGCGAAGGGGCGCACGAACACCTCGTCAACACCAGCGGAGATAAGCTCGATGTGACTGGCGTTCGCGTGAGCCGCAACAATGGCGACCGTTGCAACGTTTCGCAATGCCACATTCTGCTTGATGGACCGGCACGCCTGCACCGCCGAGAAACGACTTTGTTGGTCGTCAAGGAGAACCGCCGTAAGCTCTGATCCGGTTGCGGAGTTACTGACGTCACAATCTGTCGTCGCCAGCGTAACGCGATAACCATCGGTCTTGAGAATATGGGCAAACAAAAGGAAGAAATCCGTATCTGCCGAGCCGATCACAATCCGTCCCTTCACCAACGTCCTTCCGCGGCGCACCGCCACAGCTCCTGTTCATTCCGCGGTACTCCTACCTCTGAGAACAGCTGCCGTGCGCCATCCCGCACATCCTTGCCAAGGAGCCGCTCGATCGCTGGCGTACTTTAGTCGCGTGACCAGCAATCGCGATGCCCTCAGCATTGTCGGGAACCAACCAAAGTTCTACTCTCGAAAATGATAGCTGCCGGAGTGAGCGGTGGTCTTGCCGCCTGAGACAAGGACCTACACGACCAAAAGACACTGGCTTCGCAGCTGGAACGAACTTAAGGCGGGATAGACAGGGGGCATGGGGTCAATTGCCACGATAGGAAGCGAACCAATGACCCAGCCGACCCGGCTACGTTATGAAAAGATAATACTTCGGCTCTAAACTCCGTGCTGAGTTGATCTTCATTTTGGTGCCTCGTTGAACGGTGTAGTGTTCTTTCTGGCGGTAAACTTTGTTGTCGCCCTATGCTTCAGCGCACTATTCGCAGTCGTTTCCACCCGTTGCCGATCGCGCCTGGCGGCACTGTGGCTAGCTGCCGGCTTTGCCGTCGCGTCACTTTCAGCGATATTCGAGCTGCTGGTCGCCTATACGAGCTTCTCAAAGACCTCTGCATTAGGCGCCTTCGCAGCAGTGATTGCTGGAATGACCCTACTCCGTTTGGGGGTGGGTGAGCTCTATGGACGTCCGCTCAACAAATGGATCGCGACCGCCTTCGTTCTCGTGACAGCCGTCGGGAGCCACTTGATCTATGATCTGCCGCGCAGTTCGGCGCTTCATGCCGTATTGTATCAAGCCCCCTTTGCCCTAGCAGTTCTCTCAAGCGCGTTCGCTGTCCTGTGGTCACGCAGGCGGCTTGCGGTAGATAAGTTCCTTGGTGGCCTGATGATCGTGACCGGTCTTCATTTTTTTGCTAAGGCGGGTCTGACCGTCTTGGTGGGCGGCGGAGCGACGGCGCCGGACTACGTCCACACCAACTATGCGTTGATTTCCCAGAGCGCTACGGCGATCTTGATGGTGGCGGTGGGGCTGGCGCTTCTCGCAGTCCTCGTGCTGGAGATTATGGCGGATCAGCAGAGCGAGTCAGACCAGGACGCGCTATCAGGTATCGCCAATCGCCGTGGCTTTGAGCGGCGCGTTCGATCGCTTCTAGAGGAGTCAAGGGAAGGGCTGCATGCCATTATCATCTGCGACCTTGATCATTTTAAGGGTATTAATGACAC
>DASYHX010000605.1:0-6296 GCA_035998065.1 Pseudorhizobium sp. | reverse complement strand
TCAGGACGGATCAGCAAGCCGATCGGCGAGGTATTCGAGGCGGTCGTCAATCCGGAAAAACTTAGCAGCTACTTCACGACAGGCGGTGCAAGCGGACGACTGAAGCCCGGTGCAGTCGTCAGCTGGGATTTCCATGACTTCCCCGGCGCGTTTCCGGTGAACGTTGTCGATGTCGAAAAAGACCGGCGGATTGTACTGCGATGGGAAGCAGCCCCGGATGACGATCCAGCGGGGACATATGAAACAACTGTTACGATGCGCTTCGAACCATTGGAAGACGGACGCACCTTGGTGACCATTGCCGAGAGCGGCTTCCGCAACAATCCGGCGGCGCAGAAAGCCTCTTACGGAAACTGTGAGGGGTGGACCGGAATGTTATGCGCCATGAAGGCCTACCTAGAGCACGGGATCAACCTGCGGCAGGGCTTCTATCGGTGAAGCTTACCTCGGAGTGAAGGTTTCCCGTTACGGCGCATCACAAACAAGCTTGCTACGAACTGCATCGAACCTGGCCTATTCGCTGGTCGCTGATGCGGCAATGCCATGGTTGCTGAGGAGGATGATCTCATGGACGTCAGACCAGGAAAGAACATCGCGATCAAGGTGCCTGCCTACAAATGGGAGGAGACCGTCGACTTCTATCGTCGGAAGATAGGTCTTGAGGTTGTGAAGGAGCTCTCGAACAGCACTGGATTTGCTTTCGGCGACCTTACGTTATGGATCGACCGGGTCCAAAGGCAAAGCCAGGTCGATGTGTGGCTGGAGTTACTCACCAATGATCCGGATCGTGCTCTTGAACATTTCGGGAGCCCCCGCCGCGACGAGCTGGAACCATTGGACGACGTCAATGGCCACTGGACCTCTGATCCGGCCGGCGTAGTTCTGCTTGTCAGGAACGAGTAAAGGTCGCGCTACCGCACGCGGCTACCCGCCTGCTTGTCTTTCCAAGGCAACGCAATAGCGGCCAACGGAGCGTCGGTCCGAAGTCCGTGCGTCGCCCCCCGCTGTCCTCAATGGTAGGGGGGATCTTCCAGTGCCGTATTTCGGTCGATCAGGATGAGAACAGAGCCTAGACAAAATACCTCTCTCTGTAGGTTGGCTAGTCCCCCAGTCAGTGCCCATCAATGAATGGATCGGGAGCCCGCCGTGACCGCCCTTCCCCTGATCGATACCTTCGGCACGCCCTCCTCCGCAAGGAACGAGGCGCCTTCTTCACGCCGTCGGCGATTACGCGTTTCATGTCCAACTGGGCCATCCGAGCGTCGGACGATCGTGTGCTTGAGCCCTCGGCAGGCGACGCGGCTTTTCTCGTTTCCGCTGTTGATCGTCTTCGTGAATTGGGTAGCAGCAGGCGTTCAGGCCCTTTGGTGCCCAAAGTGTCCATTCTAGAGGATCGTACCCCCGATGACCTTTCCCCTGCCCGCGTTCTAACGGCGCTGATTACGCGGGTACTGTCTGCCACGCCGGTGAACATGCAGGAAGAGGCGAGAAGGCGCCGTGCCGTGGGTCCGGCGCTCAGGTAAACCCCTCGTTCCTCATTGACAGGAAGTAGCCGATTCTGAGCTGCTGACTCCGTAGCTGACCTCTCTCGTCGCGCACAATGATGGTTCCGTCTGTTGGGAACATGTGACCCGCAGATGCAACCGAGTGCTTAAGATCAAAGCACGCCGGTAAATAACTTGCTGCTGCCAAGGAGAAACGCTGCGTCCGCCAGCTTCTGCGGATCTCGTACGCCACTTTCATAGAGCAGCGACACGATACGCAGGATCACGATCTGGTCCAGGTTGGATGCGACATCGAGACCGGCTGCAACACGTTCGAATGCTGATCGGATGATTTCGCTCCGTCCGAGCGAAGCTGTGGTCCCTTCTCCAACACCGGACATTGGCTCCCTCTTGCGCCTCAACGTGCTCACAAGGGGGGTGCCTGCCGATCCACCGCCAGTGACCCGGCTGAAAAAGCTGCAATCAAGCCCTCATCGACAAGACCTTATCGTCCTGCCTGGTCTGTCTTTACGCCCAGCTCTGCAAAAGGTGTTCGCTAATGCGGCACCAGTTCCGGTGACGCGTGAGCCCTTGCCATTGGCCGCGCCAGCGAGCGTGCGATATCGATGATGTCATCCCGTCCTGCGGTGGGATCCTCCTTGTTCCAGGCGACACCCAACCCGACCTTGAAGTCGACGCCCCTCACCTTCTTCAGTTCGAAATTGCGGTTGGGAAGATCCCGTGTCCACTCCGGCGCAAAGCCGATGCCAAGACCGGCAGACACCAGCGACACCAGCGAGAAGGTGTCGTCGCAGGTGTAGCTGACATTGCCAGCCAGATTATGCTCCTCGAACTTCTCCGCGAAATACTGCTCTGTATAGGAGAGGTTGGAGCGGGAAAACGAGATGATCTTCTGATCGCGGAGATCCTCAATGCCAACATCCTCCAAGGCGGCAAGTGGACTGTGCTTGCAGACGGCCAGAAGATAGCGCTCATGGGAAATCGAAAAGAACCTCAGCGAGCCGATGGCCTCAACCGGCCGGATGAAGCCGAGGTTGAGCTGACCCGCCTCGATACTGCGGATGATGTCGCCGGTGGATCCACTGGCAATATGCATACGAATGCCGGGGCACTTCCTGGCAATGCGTGACAAAAACGTCGGTAAGACGCCGATGGTGGCAGGATAGATCGTCCCGATCCGGATCTCCCGCGCTCCCTTGCCGTCCGCCGAACGCGCCATGTCCGACGACAGCTTGATGTCGCCCAGGATCCTGATGCAGCGATCGTAGAACACCTCCCCTGCCCGCGTCAGCTCAACGCGTCGTGTCGTGCGATGAAGAAGCTGCACCCCCAGATGCTTCTCCAGAGCCTGCACCTGTGTGCTCAGCGCCGGCTGGGCGATACACATCCGTGCTGCAGCCCGGCCGAAGTGCAACTCCTCAGCCACAGCTACGAAGTATGAGAGTTGGCGTAGTTCCATCAGCCCCACTTCTTCCGTGACAGGTCCATCGGGCCTGAGTGAGCCAAGAAGCTATTATGTCGGATATATGCGATGGATTAACGCAAGGCAAGGTGGTGGCCATGACTAATGGACACTCGCGCCCGTATTGCCTGGAATCTCCGACGCCTTCGCTCCGCGCAACAAATTACGCAGGAGCAACTGGCGGTAGACGCCAGTGTAGATCGAACTGTGATTAGCGACATTGAGCGTGCAAAGCACAATGCTTCTGTCGATCTCCTTCACCGACTGGCCGAGGCGCTTTCAGCTGATGTCGCGGAACTCTTCGAGATTCCTGCGCAAGGAGAGGCACCACCGGCTCCACTGCTCCCAGGACGAAAGCCTGCCGCTAGGCGGTAGACGCGGGGAGCTGGTCGCCTTGAAGGAGTCGAACAGCCGTCTCTGCATTACTTCGGGTGCGAGAGGGCAATATTATCAGCAGATCAAGCATCTGGTCTCCTTGGCATGTCCGAAAGGGGGCCGACTGCGGACTGCCCGGTTCCGGGGGAACAACTCTGTAAGCCGCCGTTCTGAAGCGCCCCCCTTCCTGCCGCACTCTCCCCAAGAGCGGTTCCCCGGCAACAGGCTCAGACAATGACGTCACTTCGTTGGTGTCGGGCGTCTCGTCCGACGCGGAAGGAACACGACGGCTGGATTCAAATGCCCGACCCTACCTCAGACAAGACTCGAGCATCCCTTTGGCTAGAAGACTTGCTAGATGGTGGTGGCGGACGACCGAAATCACGCGCCGTTGGGATCAATGAAGAAATGCCTGACCGCTGCGTGATCTCGCAAATTCTCCGGTCGATACGGCTTCACCTCGCCCATCTGAGGCACGACTGTAGCTGCGAAGCGATCCAGCACCGATGGGTGCAACGTCGCCGCCTCATTCACCGACCGGATCTTCGTCCGCCAGGTCAATTTGTTGAAGGTCAACCAACGCAGCCAGCCAGGCTGCATGTTCAAGATCTCCTGCCGCTGATCGTGCTGCAGGCCAAGCGGATCAGGCCATGTGGTCAGCAACCCTTCTCGGATCGCTATTTCTGGGACGGCCGCGCGTAGTTCCTCCATCATCCATTGCAATGGAATGTCGGATAGACGGGCTTCTTCCTCGGCATAACTGCCGCCGATGTCAGAGTGATCACCAGCGAACCACACTTGCCTCAACCAGCCAGCGTTGCCGCGTCCGATATTCCATTGAACATCCTCTGGGCGTCCCCAAAGCACGCGGGGAAACTTGGCGCGAGCCTCATCTATCGCTAGGGCATGCCGAAGGTGCGGAATTTCCTTGTCGGCATATCGGTCATAGTTCTTGCTCGACCAAGCAGCGAGATGTCCGTGCTGCCACAGCGAAGGCCAGTTCAACGGATTCCAGAGCGCCGGGTGGCGGTCGGCGTCGGGGTAAAAGTACTTCCATTGAGCACTCAGGAGCCGGACCATCCAAATGAGCGCGGCGATCATTGGAGAGATCATCAGCAGGCCCGCGAACCAACCTAGAAGCCACCAAGCGAGCGCGGCGAGAAGCGTAAGTGCACCGACTCCGACAATTGCGGCCGCTGTCGCGTCTCGGCTGCCCAGCGCAGCTACCGTGTCGAATACCCCGATGAATTCGGGCTGCACGTTGCCCTGTGGTTCCCCGTCGACGCCTGTGCCCTCGCAACCATATTTTGCGCGGAAACGAGTCGCCTTCTCCTCGCGCTCATCTTCGAACTTGCCGCGCGGATGGCCAGCTCCATGATTGTAGACGAACTTGACCGCATCGGTAGCGATCTTCCGTAGCTCCGGACCATAGCGGGGGACCGGGCGCCCGAGGGCGTCATGCGTTGGCACCCCGCAGAGGTTCATCACATTCGCTAGCGATCGCACTGTGTACGCGCCGCGGCTGAAACCGAAGAGGCAGATTTTGTCGCCGGGCTCGTAGTGGGCGATGATTGCGGCGTAGCAATCAATCACGTTCTCGTCGATTCCTGTGCCGACGGCGGCTGCGAGGGTGTTGCGAAGCCGCCTAAAGGTAAGCCCGCCCGTCTCGCCAGCACCCAAGCCGGCATCATAGAAGGCGTACTGCCGTTTCGGATCAATTGGGGAATCAGGACCAGGGCGCATCGCCCTGTACATCTTGTAGACGTTACTTAGCCGCTCATCCGGCTTCACCCCGCCAATTTGTCCCGTTCCGTCCGAAAAGATCAGAATTGTCTTCGGCATGTCTAACCCTATCGGAGGTGCACTCGCGGAAGCGAGTAATCCGATCACGATATGCGATTCGGATTAGCCGGCAAGAGATGTTCTGCAAAGTTCTATCAGCCAATCCATCTCAGCTCTTGCAAATGACACAACCGACACGCTCCTCGAAGTCCCCGGCTGTCACGGGGCCGCTAGCGGAGCGGCAGCTTCTTAATGTCGAGCCATAGAAAGCTGCCGTTCGAATGACCAAAAAACCTCAGTGTAAAAATAGCGCTAACTCGGTTGAAGAATGGCATGTCACAACCTACAACCGAAGTGGGGAATGCGATGCCTATTACGTTCAGCGCCATTAGCAACAAAGACGATTGGGCCGGTAGTAGCTGGACTATTGCGAAGGACGACGACCTTGCTGAGTTAATCGCTAAGGTTGCTCTCGGCCAAAGTCGGTATGTGCGGCGTGTTCTCAAAGAGACGGGCTTTGCGGCACCGGACCCGAAGGAGACGGAGTTGTCGGGAGCACTTAAATTGCTCACCGCAAACGACCCCAAGAAACCCTGGCATCGGGATGGATGGATGTTCCAAGTCATCTCGTGGATCGCAGCAAATCTTCAGGACCCTGAAGACCTCATCGCACCGCCGCACATGATCCATGCGCATAAGGGCTTTGATGGCATTCACGTCAGGATCGATCCAAAGACGCATCAGATAATTTCAGTTGTTATCTGCGAAGAGAAAGCCACAGACAACGCCCGAAAGATGGTCCGGGATCGCATCTGGAAAGAGTTCAAGGGTATGCAGAGCGGCGAACGAGATAACGAGCTTGCTGCCGAGATCACGCGGCTTCTCGAGACGGCGAAAGGTATCGACGTTGATGAGGCGGTGGAGACAGTCGTTTGGAAGATCACTACCGCATCGCCATCACCATCGATGATAATCACGTCGACGCCGAGGGCCAAAAAGAACTTTTCGATGGCTATAGCGCCGTCGTGGGCGGTGAGGTAGTGCGCCGTCGCGGCGAGGTGCTTCACCTGGATAATATGCGAGCTTGGATGGCAGCACTGGCCGACAATGCCGTCTATAGGGCGAAGGCCATGGTGGCAGCAAATGTATGATGCCGACACCGCGGAATTGAT
>DASYHX010000529.1:0-5836 GCA_035998065.1 Pseudorhizobium sp. | reverse complement strand
AGGCACGTTGAACCCCTGCGGCAGGACCGTGACGCAGGGACATAACCAGGCGCCCTCAGCCGATGGGCAACGCCACACGAGTCGGCATCGCAGCCTTCGTTCTGTTGCCGGTAAGTGCTGCCGGACCCCGTCTGGCGATAGGAGATCGGAGGGTCATCCGCCAGCGTGATTGACAGGTGCATCTATTGGTCCCTCAGTTCCGTGCAACCAGAAAGCGGCCGCGCGATGTCCGTCATGCCGGCAGATATCGTATCCACGGAGTGGCCCGAGGGCCGCTGGGCCCAAACCGGTCATTCCGGACCGAGACGACAGATATCTGAGATGGGTTGGGGAGCGGGCCAGCCGCCTACGGCGGCGAAGCTACGATACCAGACATCAGGGACATAGCTTAACCTGATCACGTCGCCATCAATGCGTTCAATGCTTGCCAGGCGCAAGGCTGGCCGGGCTGCGGCGAAGAAAGGAGTGCCGTGGCCAAGGATCTCTGGCGGCGGCTCATCGATCGGAGTTGATCAAGGGCCGTGAGCTGGATGAGGACGACTATGAGGTGCTCCAGCCGATCGCCCTGTATGAACTCCGCCTTAAGCCGTTGACCCTCGACCTGCTGCCACCTGTGCTCAATCAACAGCAAGAACTATCGGAGGCGCTGGTGGAGGAGATGACGCGAGTGGGAGAGGTCGAATAGTCGGAACCGCAGAAACGTCGGCGCTGTTCCGCGACATGCCCGCTGTGCTTCGGATGGGGTACATCCTTTAGCGTTATCCCCTGGAACAAGTTCTCACTCTTGCCGTTCGGCACATCTCAATAAGGAGAAGTTCTATGAAGACGTTTGCATTGACCGCCGCGGCCGCCTTGATGGCCACAACTGCATTGGCGCAGTCCGCAGCTGAGTCCACCGGGCTGAATTCAGTCACTGGCACGCCTCCCAAGACCGAGGATTTCGTGACGGAGGCAGCCTCCAGCGACATGTTCGAGATTGAGTCCAGCAAGCTGGCGGTCGAACGTGCCGACGAAGAAACCAAGGCATTCGCGCAGCAGATGATCACGGATCATCAGAAGACATCTGACGAACTGAAACAGCTCGTGGAAGGCGGCCAGGTCCAAGCGACCATGCCGACTTCGATGATGGAAGCTCACCAGGAGCAGCTGGCAGATCTCCAGGCTTTGCAGGGCGAGGAGTTCACTGAAGCCTACCAGGATGCACAGGAAGAGGTTCATGAAGACGCCGTTGACCTATTCCAGCGCTACGGATCTGAGGGAGATAATGCCGAGCTGAAGGCCTGGGCTGCCAAGACCGTTCCGGCCCTGGAGCATCACCTGCAGATGGCAGAAGAATTGAACGCCGACTGATTGACAGTGATGGGGCGTTCCTCAGCGGAGCGTCCCATTTATCCTATTCGACGGATCTCCGCCCAATCCTCTGCCTCACGCAGCCCTTTGAACGACGGATGGCGCAGCGTCCCGGTGTGGGTCCATGCGCGGTACTCCACCTCCGCCAGCAGCGCCGGTGCTGTTAGCACGAGGCTCTTCCCCGGCAATCGAACCGGCGGTACGCTGGTCTTCAGCTTATCAAGCTGCTTCTTCAGGTTTCTCGCCTGCTCTTGGGTGAAGCCAGTCCCGGCACGTCCGACATAGACGAAGTCAGCGCCCTTCAGGGCGGCAAGCAGCAGGCTTCCTATAGCTCCCGGCATCGCCTTCGACGGCTCATAACCAATGATCGCGAAGGTGTCGCTTTGCACGCACTTGATTTTGACCCAGTCGCCGGCCCGACCGGAACGATACGGACGACCTTTGTGCTTGGCGATGATGCCTTCAAGTTCGTGGGTGCAGGCGTGTTGCAGCAGCTCATCAGGATCCACGTCGAATTCTTCGGAAAGCCGGATGCTGCCCCCCTTGTCGACCAGAAGATCCTCCAGCAGATGTCGCCGGGCGCTGTACTCCATTTTCGTCAGGTCGTGGCCGTCAAGATAAAGCAGATCGAAGGCGTAGAGGATGGCGTTGCCTGCAGGAAGCTTTCCACCCCGACCGCCAAGCGAGTTTTGCAAGCGCCCGAAGTCGGAGCGTCCCTGCTCGTCCAGAACGACTGCCTCACCATCGAGGATCATCGTGTTGGGCATGAATTCTCGTGCGGCTGCCTCGATGCCGGGGAAGCGATGCGTCCAGTCATGCCCACCACGGGTGATTATCCGGACACGGCTGGTCTCGATATGGACGGCAAGGCGGTAGCCGTCCCATTTAAGCTCAAACGACCACTCATCACCGTGCGGCGGCTTCTGAACCAGCTTCGCGAGACACGGCTCGATGCGCTCCGGCATCGGATCGAAAGGCAGATCCGGCTGCTTCGGATCGCGGCGCCGGACTCTGCCACTTTTGACGGGCAGATGATCGTCAACGAGGAGCGGCTTCGTGGGTTTGCGAGGCTGTTTGACCATGAGGCCATTGCACCACCGCCTGCTTAAGATAGCGTGTGCAGAACATGGAGGTGGATGATGTGCAATCTATACAACGTCACAACCAACCAGGAGGCAATCCGCGCCGTGACCAAGGCCTTCGACCGTCTTGGCAATCTTGAGCCATCGCTCGACATTTATCCTGACCAGGTTGCACCAATCGTGCGAAACATTGACGGCGGCCGGGAAATATCCTGGGTGCGCTGGGGGATGCCAAGCTCGCAGCAGGCGATTTTTCAGGCAGCGACAAAGCGGGCCGACAAGCTGCGCGCCAAGGGGAAGGAAGTCGAGTTTCAGGAGCTTCTGAAGATGGAGCCCGATGGTGGAACGACCAATATCCGCAACACTTCAAGCAAGCACTGGACACGCTGGACCGGCGTTGCGCACCGTTGCGTGGTGCCCTTCACCCGCTTTGCGGAGCCGGATCCTGCCAGCAAGGTAGAAGGCGGCCGCATACCAAGCGCCTGGTTCGCGCGAGATGAGGGCGAGCCGCTGATGTTCTTCGCCGGCCTGTGGGTCAGGGACTGGAGCTGCGTGCGCAAGGTGAAAGAAGGGCTGGTCACATGCGACCTGTTC
The DNA here is from genome assembly GCA_035998065.1 of Pseudorhizobium sp. Taxonomy (GTDB): domain Bacteria; phylum Pseudomonadota; class Alphaproteobacteria; order Rhizobiales; family Rhizobiaceae; genus Neorhizobium. The sequence goes on along the minus strand of DASYHX010000529.1, from coordinate 2,810 downwards.
TCCTTCCTCACAACAGAGCCGAACCGAGTGGTTGCGGAGATCCACCCAAAGGCAATGCCGGTGATCTTGCGCAACGGGGAAGAGATCGAGACTTGGCTAACCGCGCCTTGGCTGGAGGCCAAAGCGCTGCAACGTCCACTGCCTAACGACGAACTCGTTTTGCTGGAGAGGCCAACGCGGCAGGAGGCAACGCCGGTTCAGTCCAGCCTGCTGTAATCGTGTTTGTCGGAGTCCCGGAGGAATTCTAAAACCAGGTAGCTTCAGTCTTGACGAGTGTGCTGGGAACGCAATCTCCCGCGCCAAACATAGCCTCAAGCATTGAAAAAGTTTGCTGGCGTTCCTCGCCGGCTCCTTCGGTTGCCAATCCGCCTGAGGGCACCATCTCCTTGAGCGTTAAGGAGAGCCAACATGAGAAAGAAGATCTTCACCTTATCCGCCCTTACCCTCGTCTGCCTCGCGACAGCCGGTTGCGTCAGCGAAGGAGGCTCTTACGTCGCCTACGACTCAAGTCCTCGCTACGACCGCGTTGACCGCGGCGACTGGGACCGTCACCGCCACCAGCGTGATCACAACCGGCATCACGACGGCCGTCGCGGTGATGATGACCGACGCGACCGCGATGGATGGCGCGACAGGGACCGGCGGCACCGGGATGGAGATCGGGATCGGAATCGTCACTCCCGATACGAGAACGACCGCGACGGCCACTGGATAATCCGTGACAGGCGCCGGGTCTGGGTGCCTGAGCGCCGCTAACAGGAAACAGGAGCAGCGGCGAAGGGACGTGCTTGAACGGGACCCTCGCCTGCTCCACATCTCTCCTCCAATCGTGGCGGCGGGCAGCACCTTCGGCCCTTCCACACGCGTTGGCTACCGAGGCTCGCTGCCAGAGGTCACGCCCATGGAGTACATTCTGGCTAGTGCGGAACACGACCACGTCGTCATCGACCACTACCTGGCAGTATGGGAAAGCTACGGAACACCCGCCGATTACTTGCGAGAGGACGCCGAGGAGGTCGTGAGGCAGTTCCTTCACGAGGGCCGACGAGAAAGGAAGCTGGCAAGCTTCATGGCCTTCGAAGGAATGAGGCCGGTAGGCTCGATCTCATCCACAAACGGTAAGCCTGAAGGAGCTATCCCCGCTTCCGGTGCGCCTTGTGCGGGGAGAAGAACGCGAGGATTATGGCGGGCGGTTGGGCTAATGGGGCGACCAAAGGATGAGCAGCACCACAGACTTCATCTCTGAGCTCGTGCGGGCTGCGAACGAGGCTGAGAAGCTCCAAGCATATGAGACGCGCCGGCTTCTAGAGCGAGCCGTCGCGACCATCAGGGCAATGCGTGAGACTATCGGCATACCATCAGCCCAGGCTGATGCAGACGAGCTGTAAAAATCGGTAGCGAAGTTCTCTTATTGAAGATGCGTAAAATGCTAATAGCCGATTTGAGGCTGTCGCAATGCCTCTGTGATTAGCTTGCTCCGCCAGTAGGAGCATCGCGATGATCACCAAGTTGAAGTCAGCTTCAAAATTCTTTCGGTCCAGCAGCCTCTGGCGTGACACGGGCGGCAACTTCGGCATAATGACCGCGCTGCTTCTGCCGGTCTTGATCGGCACGGCTGGCCTGGGGTTAGATGTTGTTAGCGGTCTCGAGACCAAGGGAGAGATGGGAGAGATTGCAGACTCGGCGTCTCTTGCTGCCACGTCCGCGCTTGCTGCCAAGCAGGCTACCGTCGCGGAGGCCAAACAGCTCGCTATTGACTTCGCCAGGAGTCAAGTCGGCAGCCTCGGCCTTTCGCCTGACGACGTTGTAGTGGATGCCCAGGTGACTACCCTACCCTCCGCGGCCGGCACCACAAAGTATCAGGTGGTCGTGAATATATCGGGGAAGATGCCCACGACGCTTCTTCAGGTGCTGGGAAAGCAATCCATGGACGTTGCCAACAGCAGCATCTCAACCGGCGCCACCGGCTCCCAGAACTCAATGAGCATGTATCTCGTACTGGATAGATCCGGGTCGATGGAAGCTAGCGTGGTAGGATCGATCAATCCCGCTCATAGCAAGTGCACCTACTACTACCTCAACGCCGCCCAAACCAAGATGTACAACAAAACCAACCAAAGTCCTTGTTATTACCAGCGCATCGAGGTGATGAAGATGGCGGTCAAGGATCTCCTGACCACGCTTCAGGAGACAGATCCGGAAAAGCGGCTCGTGAGAACCGGGGCTGGAGGATTTAGCAGCGACGCCTTCGATCCTTGGCCTTTTGAATGGGGCGTGGCAGGGACAAATCAGCACGTACAGAAAATGCCAGCGAGTGGCGGCACAAGCTCGACAAAGGCCTTCAAGCTAGGGGTCGAAGCGCTCTTGGACAAAAACGAGGACAAGATCCACGAGGACAAGAGCGGCCTGAAGCCAAAGAAGTACATCGTATTCATGACAGATGGCGAGAACAACGAACATTCTGACAACAACAGCACAAACGCACAGTGCAACCGTGCGAAAGCGCAAGATGTTACCGTTTACACAGTAGGCTTCATGCTTTCTTCAAAGACAGCTAAAGACTTTTTGGAAAAGTGCGCAACCAGTTCAAAGACGTATTTCGATGCGACAGACGGCAAGGCTCTGAGCGCAGCATTCGCCGAAATTGCGAAAGAGACATCAGGCAAGCTGCCTCTCCTAACGAACTGATAGCCACCAGCAGCGCTTGGGCAAACCGAGTACCACTACCTAATCTGGCAGCCGATAAACCGCCGACCAGTCCTCTTCTTCGCGCAGCCCCTTGAACGATGCATGGCGCAGCGTTCCCATAT
>DASYHX010000236.1:0-2313 GCA_035998065.1 Pseudorhizobium sp. | reverse complement strand
CCAAGGCGTTCCTCATCTGTGCGACCAGCCAATGTTCTTGTCCGACAACGTCGGACAGGTCAAGCTTCAAGTCCTGAAGTGAGGAGGCGGATAAAGCATCCATAACCTCTAACGAGGGCGCCCTTCCACTCTTGACGCCATCCTTCCGGACTGTAAGATGTCTTACAATACACAGCTGAGGCAGATTTCAAAGGGAGACACCATAATGCTGAATTTCGACGAGCAGCGATTTCTTCGCATCCAAAGCGGAGCGACGTCGCTTCGGAAGCGGATCAATACGGTAATCTCATCCTGTTTGGCGGGTGGAGCAGAAAACGTCTTCTTTCTGGGCACCGGAGGCGCTGCCATCTTGATGCAGCCGGCCGCCGAGCTCTTGCGGCATCGGTCGCGTTTCCCGGTCTTCCTCGACATGCCAGCCGAGATCGTGATCACCGGCTCTGTTCACCTGACCAGTAAGTCAATCGTGGTCATGCCGTCTTTGTCGGGGACCACGAAGGAGAGCGTGGCGCTGCTGGAGAAGCTGAAGGAGATCGGTGCCACGGTTATTACCTTGGTTGGCCATGAGGAAACGCCTCTTGGCAAGGGCGGGGACCATGTCTTCGTGAACTTCGCCGAAGACGATACATCCTGCGAGTCCTTTTATCTGCAGTCGCTCTTCATCGCGCTGTCGATCATGCATCATCGCGGCGAGATTTCGAACTACGAGCAGCTGGCCGGCGAACTCAACAGGATGCCCGAACTCCTGCTGGACGTTAAAAGGGCTTTCGAGCCACGGGCAGAAGCCTTCGCGCAGGTCTTCGCAGGCTCCGATTACCACATCATCACTGGCGCCGGTAACGTCTGGCCGCAGGCCTTCTACTATGGAATGTGTATCCTGGAAGAGATGCAATGGATTCGGACGCGCCCTGTGCACGCCTCCGACTTCTTCCATGGCACGCTGGAACTTGTCGACAAGGATGTCAGCCTCATTCTGTTCAAGGGCGAGGATGCGCTGCGCCCACTTGCAGAACGAGTGGAGAGCTTCGCGCCGAACTACACCAACAAGCTGACGGTGCTGGACACAGCAGAATTCGATTTGCCCGGCATCTCGTCCGAAGTGCGTGCGCTTGTTTCTCCCATCCTGCTGGCGACCGTCCTTGAACGGATCAGCGCCCATCTTGAGGTCATGCGCAATCACCCCCTGACAACTCGTCGTTATTATAAGCGGGTGGCTTACTAGCGCAAACAGGTGCAAGCAGAGCCGTGCGACATCGCCGGCTCTGCTTGATTGGGAGGTGGCCATGAAGAAGCTTCGCTTCGCCAGTGTGGGCGACAACTGTATCGATCGCTTCAGGGCGCCCGTTGCTCAATCGCTCGTCGGTGGAAATGCGGTCAACGTAGCCGTGCAACTCGCCCGGCTGGGCCACATCTCCTACTATTTTGGCGCCATCGGCACCGATCCAGACGGGTTCCGTACCCTGGCGCTTCTGGCGGAAAATGGCGTGAAGGTCGATCACGTTCAGGTGCGCAACGGCAAGACAGCCTTCACGAATATCGAGGTTCTCCCATCTGGCGACCGCGTCCTCGCCTTCGAGGACTTCGGTGTCTGTGCCGGCTACCGCCCAACGCCGCCGGAAGTCGAGATTTTGAAGACGATGGATCACGTTCATCTCGGCTGGATGGATGACAATGGCGCGTTACGGCAAGTCCTCTCGAGCGCCGGGATCAGCGTGTCGCAAGACATTTCGGTCAACACCGACGTTGCCAATATTGGCGTTGCCGGTCTCAGTATTGCGTTTGGATCGGCCGGTTCCGATGACGCCGCAATGGAGCGCATGCTCCAAGACTTTCTGTCAGAAGGCGCCGCCTTGGCAGTCGTGACGCGTGGGGAGAAGGGATCCGTCGCCGCGTCTGTGTCCGATCGTGCGTCGACCGGCATTGTGCCCGTCGACGTGGTGGATACCACCGGTGCGGGCGACAGCTTCATCGCCGGGTTTCTTTCCGCGAGGCTGCAGGGACGCGCATTGGACCCATGCCTTGCTGCCGGTCGGGACCTTGCCGCCGAGACCTGCCAGCATGTTGGTGGATTTCCACAGCAGCCGATGGCCCTCATAGACGCCCCCGGCTAAGTCCGCTGTAGGACAAGTCTTCCATAAGGCTTGTCGGCTGCATTTAGACTCATAGCGTCTCGTCCAATTGTCCTGCGACAGCTGTTTTTCCTCGCTAAGGGGCGGCCAGGAGTTCCGGGGGCGAGGCCGCTACGGTGCACCTTGAGGATCACGGGTCCGGCAGGTGACGGATTAAAGCGATGCTGCGGCTCTTGCGGCATGGTCG
>DASYHX010000487.1:0-3112 GCA_035998065.1 Pseudorhizobium sp. | reverse complement strand
GCCATGGTTGCCAAGATCACCCTGCCGGAGCTCAAGAAGCGCGGCTATGACGACATGATCAGCCTCGGTTCGCTCGCCGGCGCCGGCACCCTCGGCTTCCTGGTGCCGCCGTCGATCACCATGATCGTCTATGCGGTTGCGGCGAACGTCTCCATTATCCAGATGTTCATCGCCGGCCTCATTCCGGCTGCCATCGTCATGGTGCTCTACATGGCAGCCATTGTCGTGTGGTCGCTGATGAACCCGGACAAGAGCCCGCCGCCGGCGCCGAAGACCAGCCTGGCCAGCAAGCTCAGGGAAAGTCTGAACCTTATCCCGCTGGCGCTCCTGATCATGACCGTCTTCTCGGCGCTGCTCCTGGGCTGGGCGACGGCAACCGAATGTGCGGCCTGGGGCGTGCTCGGCTCACTGGTAATTGCAGCATGGCAGCGGGCGCTGACATGGAAGAGCTTCAAAGAAAGCGTCATGGGGGCGACCCGCATGACGGCGATGATCATGCTGATCCTCACCGGCGCCGGCTACATGTCGATCGCCATGGGCTATACCGGCATTCCCGCTGCTCTAGCGGGTTGGGTGGAGGGCTTCGGTCTCAGCCCCTACGCGCTGATTGCGGTTTTGACCATCATGTACATCCTGCTCGGTTGCGCCATCGACGGGTTGTCGATGATCGTGCTCACCACCGTCGTGGTGCTTCCGATGATCCAGCAGGCCGGCTTCGACCTCATCTGGTTCGGCGTCTTTTTGGTCCTGATGGTCGAGATGGCGCAGATCACGCCACCCGTGGGGTTCAATCTCTTCGTGCTGCAGACGATGAGTGGCCGCGACAGCCTGACGGTTGCTCGCGCCGCAATGCCTTTCTTCTTCCTGCTCGTGGCGACTGTCGCCATCATCACGGTCTTCCCGGACATCGTGATGGTCCTGCCGCGAATGGCATTTCCGGGATAACGCAAAAGGGGAATGACTATGAACGTTCATATGCGATCGACGGCCCGCTGGGGCATCACTGCAGTTGTGCTCGCCTTGGGAGCGGGCGCAGCTCTTGCCCAAACCGCTTGGGTCTTGCCGTCCGCCTACCCGCCGGCGAACTACCACACCGAGAACCTGATGCAGTTCGCTTCCGATGTGGATGCCGCTACGAATGGTGCGCTCAAGATAACCGTTCATCCGGGAGCCGCCCTCTTCAAGGCGCCGGAAATCAAGCGCGCTGTCCAGACGGGCCAGGCGCAGGCCGGCGAAGTCCTGATCTCGCTGCACGAAAACGAGAACCCGGTCTTCGGTATCGACGTCGTGCCCTTCCTCGCCACCAGCTTCGAGGAGTCGAAGAAGCTGTGGGAAGCATCGAAGCCGACGGTAGAGAAAGCACTCGACGAGCAGGGATTGAAGCTGCTCTACACGACGCCCTGGCCGCCACAGGGCATCTACACCAAGAAGGATGTGAACAGCGTTGCCGACCTGCAAGGGCTGAAGTGGCGGGCGTACAACGTCGGCACCTCACGCATCGCAGAACTGGTCGGGGCGCAACCTGTTACGGTGCAGGCGGCGGAACTGCCGCAGGCGCTGGCGACAGGCGTCGTAGACGGGTTGATGACCTCCAGCGCCACCGGTGTCGACTCCAAGATCTGGGAATCCCTGACGCATTACTATGACACTCAGGCCTGGATCCCGAAGAATGTCATCTTCGTCAACAAGGAGGCCTTCGAAGCACTCGATCCAGCCGTGCAGGAGGCTGTCATCAAGGCAGCTGGCGAGGCCGAGGAGCGCGGATGGACGCTCGCTGCCGAGAAAACCGCAGCCTACATGGATACGCTCAAGCAGAACGGCATGCAGGTCCTTCCGCCAAGCGAGGAACTGAAGAGCGGACTGACTGAGGTCGGAACTCAACTCACCGAAGATTGGCTGGCCAAGGCCGGCGACGAAGGCAAGGCCATCATCGACGCCTACAAGAAGATGTAATCGACAAGCGCCGCCGGGAAAGCTGGCGGCGCTTCTTTCTAGGGAGGGAAGAACCATGTCGGCGCAGAAGGATGAACTCGGGCCCATCGTCTCCTCCGGTCATCTCGCAAGTGGTGCCCTTCCAGCGCTTTCCGAGATTGAGTTCGGCTTGATCATGCTGAACCACGCCTTCAACCGGTGGATGGTGCGCTGCATGGCTGCTGCCGGCATTCCGGATCTCTCTCCCGTGGACATCCTGGTCCTGCACAACATCAACAGCCGCAACAAGCCAAAGACGCTCGCCGACATCTGCCTCGTGCTCAACATTGAAGACACCCACGTCGTGACTTATGCGCTCAAGAAGCTTGAGCGCATGAAGCTCATCAAATCGGGACGACGCGGCAAGGAAAAGCTCGTGATGATGACAGAAGCAGGCGCCGAATCGTGCAAGCGCTACAAAGCGATGCGGGAAAGCTTGCTCGTGCCTTCCGTACTTGCAACAGAAGTCTCGCCTGAGACCCTGTCTGGCATTGCCTCCCGCCTGAGAGCCCTCTCCGGTCACTACGACCATGCCGCAAGAGCCGCAGCATCGCTTTGATCCGTCCCCTGCCCGACCCGTGATCCTCAAGGTGCACCGTAGCGGCCTCGCCCCCGGAACTCCTGGCCGCCCCTTACCGAGGAAAAACAGCTGTCGCAGGACAATTGGACGAGACGCTATGAGTCCCAATACAGCCGACAAGCCTTATGGAAGACTTGTCCCACAGCCGACCTAGCCGGGAGCGTCTATGAGGGCCATCGGTTGCTGTGGAAATCCACCAACATGCTGGCAGGTCTCGGCGGCAAGGTCCCGACCCGCAACAAGGCATGGGTCCAATGCGCGTCCCTGCAGCCTCGCGGAAAGAAACCCGGCGATGAAGCTGTCGCCAGCACCGGTGGTGTCCACCACGTCGACGGGCACGATGCCGGTCGACGCACGATCGGACACAGACGCGGCGACGGATCCCTTCTCCCCACGCGTCACGACTGCCAAGGCGGCGCCCTCTGACACAAGGTCTTGGAGCATACGCTCCATTGCGGCGTCATCGGAACCAGCCGATCCAAACGCAATACTGAGACCGGCAACGCCAATATTGGCAACGTCGGTGTTGACCGAAATGTCTTGCGACACGCTGATCCCGGC
>DASYHX010000435.1:0-5996 GCA_035998065.1 Pseudorhizobium sp. | reverse complement strand
TTGGTCAAACTCATCTGTGTAGTTTGCAAGAACATAATCAACATCCTTGTCGCCGCGTCCCGACAGGTTGACCAATATGCCTTCAGTGGTTGGTCTCTTTGCTGCCAGCTTGATCGCGAACGCGAGCGCGTGGCAACTCTCAAGTGCCGGGATGATCCCCTCAGATCTGGAAATGCGGAAGAAGGTGCCAATAACCTCTGCGTCAGGGATTGCCGTCACATCAATGCGACCTAGGTCGTGCAGCATCGCGATCTCGGGGCCGACCCCCGGGTAGACCAGCCCCGACGCGACCGACGACACCTGCGCAGGCATGCCGTCCTCCTGTTGTAGAACGATGGACTGCGCCCCATGAAGTGTTCCCAGACTACCGAAGGAAAGCGTCGCCGCATGCTGTCCGGGCTTGCCTGAGGTGCCGAGCGGTTCCACGGCATGTAGGATGACGCCAGGATCGTCGAGAAAGCCAGAATACATCCCCATCGCGTTCGATCCTCCAGCCAAGCAGGCCACGACGTGATCGGGTAGGACATCTCCGTTCAACGACAAGTATTGACGACGAGCCTCTAGCCCTACGACCGATTGAAAGTCCCGGACAATCATTGGAAAGGGATGTGGCCCTATCGCCGACCCGATCGCATAAAGAGCGTGCTCGCGCTGTTCAACATAGGCGTTGAAAGCGGAATCGCTTGCCTCCTTTAAGGCTGACTGTCCCGCCGTTGCCGCAACCACCCGGGCGCCGAGGAGGCACATACGCCCGACATTGGAACTCTGCTTCTCGATATCGATGGCGCCCATATGGACCTCGCATTCGAGACCGAAGTAGGCAGCCGCGGTGGCGAGTGCGACGCCGTGCTGGCCCGCTCCTGTTTCTGCAATCAGCTTGCGCTTACCCATCTTCCGAGCGAGCAGTGCGAACCCTACGCAATGGTTTATCTTGTGGGCGCCCGAGTGGTTCAGGTCCTCACGCTTGACGAAAATGCGCGCCCCGCCGACCTGCCTGCTGGTGTTCTCAAGAAGCTGGATTGGCGTCGGCCGTCCCTGTAGACCGGTCCTGACTTTTTCGAGGTCATGCTGAAAGTCCTGGGAATCACGGAGGGTGCGATAGATCTTCTCAAGCTCCTCGAGTGCCGGCCATACCTCGCGCGGATAGTGATTGCCGCCAAACCGCCCGTAATATCCCTCTGTGTCAGGAAATTTATTCGAATGTGAGAGTTCGTCGCGCAGCATTTCCACCTCCAGGTTTAAGTGGAGGCTATCCAAACGCCCGGATCCTGTATTGAACAGGATTTGCGTTGAGATTGCTGCCGCAAACGGTGTTGCTTGCTCTCGCAAAATGACGATTCCGGATGCTGCCTGCGCTACCGGGCCTACGCCCACCCGGTAAACCGACGGCGTCGGACGCTCACTACGCCGATGACCGCCGGATCACTCGCGAAAGTACACCGGGTGGTACCCCAAAGACTTTCTTGAACTCTCTGCTGAGATGCGCCTGATCGCTAAATTCTAGCATGCATGCGACCTCACTGAGATTTACCCCCGCGCAGATCAACTCCCTAGCTTTGGCTACCCGTACCTGACGGATGTATGTCTGAGGTGCCATCCCCACCGCAGCGCTGAAGCACCTAATGAGGTGGCTCGTATGCACCCCCATTTCCCGTGCGAGTTCCTTCGTCTGCATCGCGCGTGTGCAGTTCCTTTGTATCAGCAAACAAGCTTCAACTGCTAATGTCCCGCGGCAATGTGGGGCAGGGCCGGCTGAGAGGTCACAAGCCTTAAGGGCGCTGCGCAGCGGAGTCTCAAACGAAGGATCCTCCACCCAGGTTGTGAAGAGGGCATCGATCAGCTCGCTGGTCGCGCTGCTCCGTTTAAGGACGGTGGTATGGATCTTCGGTGCTTCGTTTCGGCCCTCCACGTTGAGGTAATTGGTTAGCAGCTGTTGAGATAGATACAATGTCGCATAGTCAGCATCTTGCCCGCAGCAGCGGGCCGAGTGGACCTCGTACGGATTGAAGAAGAAGACCTCCCCAGCGCGTACTCTTCCGCTCCATCTTTCTGATCGAATCTCAGCCTCACCCCGCCGGAGAGCCACAATCGAATAGGTGCTATGCAGATGGGGATCAAAGCCCCGTGCGATCGCGTGAGCCCGCAAGAGATCTGTTTGCTGTAGGTCAAAGGTTAAAGCTCTGACTTCCGTCATGAGAATTGTCCAGTTAGCGCGGGCCGGATCATACGAATGGCCACCTCCCGCTTTTGCTGACTCGCCTGCTTCCAGATAAAGCACGTTTCGCTGTCGCTGTTTAGCGGGACCAACATGATGATTGGCTAACGCATGGCCGCTGGATGCAGAGCGAGATGTCCCGACGTCTTCCGATTGCGGCCCACAGGTCATACAGGGCGTCGGGGAGGAGGATCCTCGACCGGACCGTCAGAAACCGCTTCGGGAAAGAGTGGAGGCGCGCACGGCGTTGCCAGAGGCTACTTTACCCTAGAACAAAAATTCGACAGCTTGCGTGCCTCGCCCAAGCTCAAGCTTCCCACGAACCCAAAACGGCAAAGACCGACCTTCGTATCGCACGTCGACGTAACGGCACCTATGAAGGCTGGCGAGTCAGCTTTCCGATGGGCGTGTGATATAGGCTACCACCGCGTCTGAGATCATCTGCTTGTGCCGGCTGTAAAGGGCAGGCTCGGAAAGATCACGATGAAAGATCGTGCCGAAGGTGTAGCGATTCGAGACCCGGAAGAAGCAAAAGGCGCTAATGAGCATGTGCAGGTCCACTGCGTCGACGTCTGGTCGAAACAAGCCTTCCCTTCGCCCTCTTTCCAGAACTTCGCCGATCGTCTTGACGATCGAGACGTTGAGCACGCCGATTTCCGACGACTGCTTCATATGAACTGCATGATGAATGTTCTCGATGCTGACCAGCCGAACGAAGTCGGGATTGCTCTCGTCGTGGTCGAAGGTGGTGGCGATCAGTGTCCGCAATGCTTCGAGCGGGGGCATGTCGGCCAGTTCGAGGTCCGCTTCGAGGGAGCGGATCTTTCGGTAGGCTTTCTCGAGCACCGCAAGATAGAGCCCTTCCTTGCTGCCGAAGTAGTAGTAGATCATTCGCTTGGACGTTTTGGTCTTCTCTGCGATGGCGTCTACGCGCCCGCCGGACAAGCCATAGGCAGAAAACTCCTCGGTGGCGATCCGAAGAATATCCTCCCTGGTCCTCTCCGGGTCGTTCTTCCTCGTCTCTCTTCCAGCAGGTTTGGTCACGACGCTCTTCATCCCCGTTGCAGGCATCCAACCCGCATTCGCCCCACTTCATATTCAGCTTTCCGACCACCATCAACCGAACATAATTGACACGAACCAGTTAGTACATTATTCGCTCTGGTCGGGAGTTTCTGGGAGGAGCGCCCATGGCAGGACGGCGTTGCCTCGTTCCTGTCGCGGCGAGGATTGACGCAGTGACGACGCATAGCTTTCAAATTGAAGCCGCGCTCATCGGCAGAGGCATACAGGCATCGCTCACTCCGGCCATGCATATGGCGGAAGGACGAGCACAGGGCTTGGACTACCGCTATGAGCTTTTCGACCTTGACAACTTTGAAGGAGGGGTCGCTCTTGCCGAGGCCCTTCTGGCGGACGCGCAGCGGCGTGGCTTCCGGGGTCTCAACATCACACACCCTTGCAAGCAGCAGATGATCCCATTCCTCGACGTACTTTCCGAGGAAGCGGCGGTGCTGGGCGCCGTTAATACAGTCGTGCTTCGCGACGATCGGCGGGAAGGACACAACACCGACTGGTGGGGTTTCGCAGAAAGTCTCCGCCGCGGCCTTCCCGGGGCCGATCTCACCTCGGTGGTTCAACTCGGAGCCGGTGGTGCGGGCGCCGCCACGGCTTTTGCCATCCTGAGATCTGGCGCTGCAGCACTGACGATCTTCGATCAGGAGGAAATGCGCGCATCCGCTCTCGTGGAGAACATGCAGCGGCATTTTAAGAACGCCGAAATCAGTGTCGTAACGGATCTACCGGCCGCGATGGCGGGTGCTTCGGGGCTCGTTCATGCGACGCCAACCGGTATGGCAAACTATCCTGGCTTGCCTATGCCTGCGGATCTTTTGCGACCCTCACAGTGGGTCGCTGAGATTGTTTACTTTCCCTTGAACACCGAGCTCGTGATTGAGGCGAGGCGCCGGGGGTGCCGCGTGCTGGACGGTGGCGGCATGGCCGTGTTTCAGGCCGTTAAGGCTTTTGAACTCTTCACCGGGATCAAACCTGACGTGGAGCGCATGCTGCAGCACTTTGCAGACCTGACGCGAGGTGCTGCGAAGCCCATCTTGGCAGCAGGAGGCCTGCGGTGAAGACATCGATCGCAACGGTTTCGATCAGCGGTGAACTCCCGGAAAAGCTGGAGGCAATCGCGAAGGCCGGGTTCGATGGGGTCGAGATCTTCGAAAACGATTTCCTCGCATTCGATGGCCGTCCTCGGGATGTCGGTCGGATGGTCCGGGATTTTGGCCTGGAGATAACGCTGTTCCAGCCGTTCCGAGATTTCGAGGGCATGCCTGAGCCGCATCGGACGCGCACTTTCGATCGCGCCGAGCGCAAGTTCGATGTCATGCAGGAGCTAGGCGCCGATCTGGTTCTTGTGTGTTCAAATATTTCACCCGTTTCGCTTGGAGGGGTCGATCGTGCGGCGGCCGATTTCCACGAGCTCGGTGATCGCGCCGCAAAGCGTGGTCTGAGGGTGGGGTATGAGGCGCTCGCTTGGGGCAGGCACATCTATGATCATCGCGACGCTTGGGAAATCGTGCGGCGCGCCGATCATCCCAATGTCGGCCTGATCCTAGACAGCTTCCATACGTTGGCGCGCAAGATCGACCTCGGCTCCATACGCTCGGTGCCAAAGGATAGGATCTTCATCGTGCAATTGGCAGATGCTCCCCTCATCGACATGGATCTGCTCTATTGGAGCAGACATTTCCGCAATATGCCGGGCGAAGGTGACCTTCCAGTTGCAGATTTCGTCGCCGCAATCGCCGAAACGGGATATGATGGCTATTTTTCGTTGGAGATCTTCAACGACCAGTTCCGGGGCGGCTCCGCGAAAGCAATTGCCGCAGACGGCCATCGCTCCCTGATCTATCTGGGCGATCAGGTGCGCCGGCGCCCGCAAGCAATAGCGCTGTCCGTTCCCTCCATGCCTGAGCATGCGAAGGTGCAGGGTGTCGCCTTCATCGAGTTTTCAGTGGGCGGGGGTGACGCGGAGCAACTGGTGGCGATGCTGCGTGCCCTCGGCTTCGCCCGCAGCGCAGTCCATAAGACCAAGAAGGTCAGCGTCTACCAACAAGGTCAGATCCGGATACTCGTGAACACGGAAATGGAAGGGTTCGCCAGTGCCGCCTATGCAGTGCACGGGGCTTCGGCATATGCAATGGCGCTAGAAGTTGACGACGCTGCAGCTGCTCTTAAGCGTGCAGTTGTGCTGGGTGCAGAGCATTTCGATCAACCTGTCAATGTGGGTGAACTGGAGGTTCCGGCGATCCGCGGTGTCGGTGGCGGTCTGATCTATCTGATTGACAAGGGCAGCGACCTCGGCCGGCTGTGGGAAATCGATTTCGAGCCCGTGTCTGACGATGAGGTCACCGCTGACGCCCATCTGGAGGCGGTAGATCATGTGGCCCAGACGGTGGCCTACGAGGAGATGCTCACCTGGCTCCTCTTCTACACGTCCATCTTCGAAACGCAGAAGTCGCAGGTGGTCGACATTATCGATCCGGCCGGCGTGATCCGCAGCCAGGTGATCGAGAACAAAGACGGAGCGCTCCGCATAACCATGAACGGTGCGGAAAACCGCCGCACACTCGCCGGTCATTTCCTGGCCGAGAAGTTCGGGTCCGGGATCCAACACATTGCCTTCAAGAGCCAAGATATTTTTGCAACTGCGGAAGCACTTCGCCAGAACGGATTTAAGGCCCTCCCAATCTCCTCCAACTACTACGGTGAC
>DASYHX010000434.1:0-5365 GCA_035998065.1 Pseudorhizobium sp. | reverse complement strand
TGATCGTGGCAGCCGGTCTCCGTCCGCTGTTCCTGTTCGCGAGTTGCGAACCTTTGGTCGGTGACCTCGGAGACCTTACGCCATGGATGCAGGGAGACCCATACCCGCAGCGACTCTCGGATGGCGAAACCTACCGGAACGGGATAAAGATCGGCGCGGACGGTTGGCCGAAGCTGCCGGCGGTTGCGTGGTGGATCTCAGGCGGAGAAACTGATCAGGGAGCCCATAAGGCGCGTCCGACGCATCCGGGGTGGTTCAGGAGCATCCGCGATCAGGCTCTCGATCACGGCCTCGCTTATCACCACAAGCAGAACGGCGAGTGGGTTTCCGTCTCGGAAGTCGCCGGACCTGGAACGCACTTCAAATTCGAGGATGGCGCAACCGTGCGCCGGATAGGCAAGAAGCTTTCCGGCCGGACGATCGACGGCGTCACCCACAACGCGTTCCCGGAGGTGGCCAATGGCTGATCGTCCCATCCTTTTCAGCGGCCCGATGGTCCGCGCACTGCTCGACGGGCGCAAGACGCAGACGCGGCGGATCATCAAGCCGCGCGGCAAGCACCCTAGCCTGTTCAATGATGGTTGGACCGACGGTTACATCCTCGATCCAGGCAATGAGGAGTGGCGCCAGAAAGACATCCCGATCAAGCTCGGTGACCGCCTGTGGGTTCGTGAAACGTGGCAGGCCCTGTCTTTTGGTGACTACCAGCCGACCAAGAGCAGCCAGAGCGAGGTCAGGTTCGCGGCGACAGATCCGTGCGCTGATCTTGACGCCGAAGCTCGCGGCTACCCATGGCGCCCGTCGATCTTCATGCCCCGCTGGGCTTCGCGCCTGACGCTCACCGTGACCGAGGTCCGGGTGGAGCGCCTGCAGGATATCAGCGACGAAGATGCTGTTGCTGAAGGTATCGAGAAGCAGCCCTACGCGGGAGACGATCCGCAGTATCAGGGGATGTTCGCGTGGAAGGATTATGCGGATCATCCGCATTCTGTGGTCGGGTTTCACCACGAAAAGCCGGCCCTAAGCTATCGCAGCCTTTGGAATAGCATCAACGGCGCTGGCGCCTGGGACGCGAACCCTTGGGTGGTCGCCTACACCTTCACCGTTGAGCACGGCAACATCGACCAGATCGGGAGGGATGCAGCATGATCACCCTCGCCATCAAAGCAATACGCAGCTGGTGCGCCTGGAAGGGTGCCAAGTCCAACGCCCGGTATATCGCTCGGCAGAGAAAGGCGGTGCGGCATGTGTGACGTCGGCACTACAAAGCGCAAGGCGATGTCGCCAAGCCGTCGCCTCCGTATCTGGGAGGCGCATGGCGGCATCTGCTGCCTATGCCAGACGAAGATTGACGGCGTTCGCGAAGAATGGACCGTGGAGCATCTTCGCGCTCTCGGTCTTGGCGGGGAAGACGACGACAAGAACTGCGCACCGGCTCATGAGCGTTGCCGGCGGCAGAAAGACAAGGTCGACGCGAAGGCCATTGCGAAGGCCAAGCGGGTCAAGTCCAGACATCTCGGGCTCAAGCCGAAGTCGTCGCTATCCAACCAGCGTTTCAAGAAGCTCATGGACGGCACGGTTGTTGACCGCCGCACGGGCGAAATCATCGCAGGACGGTAGCAATGAGGACAGACAAGGAGCTGGTGATGGATGCGATGGTGGAAGCTGAAGTGGAGGAGATCCGCTTTAGCCCTATGGACCTAGTTTACGTAGATGATCGCATTCGTCGGGCGGCATTACGGCTTCAAGTACCGCATCGACCTTGGGTAGAAAAGCAGTCCACATCGGCCTGCCATCCAGTACTGCATTTTCAGGCAAGCCATCCAGCCTGCACAGCGCCCGCGCTGCTCGCTCGCGAGGCTCCTGTTTACGCACCCTCATTGAAGTCCTCCGATCGGGCTTCGAACGTAACTTTAGGCTGGTTACGAAGACTTTCGGCTGTCTTCCAAGGTGTCTTTTCGGCTTTCTGTGGCGAGGTCATGAAGACCATGTACTGCGCCGGGCCGGCTGCCTGCAGCCATGATGACGGCATAAAACGCGCCGCGTGTAATTTCCTTCTTTGTCGCCTTCGGATGCACCTTCCTAACGGCTTCGAAAAGATCTTTGGGCCTCATCTTCGGCTTGGCCAATTCGGAAACCGTCTTAGCAATCTTCTCGATCTCGGTCATAGCAGCTCCATTGTTGCCAGGGAGCTTGAAAGGCATCTCGCTGTCACAATCAAGCGTGCAGGTTGCCGGACCCGCACCACCGCACCCCAATGGAATGTGCAGTTAGTGACGAACGATGTCACTGCATCGCGCGGCGTCACTGTCAACGTAGTTGGAAAGGTTCACTTCGAACATGTCGTCGGAGACAGGCATCGTGTCTTGAAGGGCGGCTGCGACCTTGACGGTAGCGATGTGTTTGCCCTCTTCATCGCATATCTCGACCGTTTGGAGCATCAGCTTCTCCCCGGTCGCGATATGCTCGGCCACAATGTCACGAATGGCGTGCACGGCCTCATTGCGAGCTGCATCGAGATCTTTCAATTCGGCACCTTCGAGATCGCGAATGAGGGCATCCCGCTCTCTCAGGTGAAGGAAGTATTTCGGCATAAGGTAGGCTCCCGGTTCACTCTGGTCGAACCGCGAGTTCCGCCGAGGGTTCCCCGGCGAATACGCACTCTCCCCAGCCAGAAACCAGTGGGTACATCAGTGGAGGCTAGCGCCTTTGGGCGCGAGATCATTCAGGACCTGAGCGAGTTCGATGGCGGTCCCTTCTGTGAGGAGCACCATAGGGACTCCGTCGACGACCACTGCCAGTCCAGTTCTGCAGTCGATCACAGACCAGGAGCCGTCGCTGTCTCTGCTTGCCCTGAAAGCTCGTTCTGCGGAAATGCTCATGAAGCGGCGAACAACCGCTCACGGCCAAAGTTGCGAGGCACCGCCCAGTTGAGGGAGGTCGGGCTATGAAAACAGCCTACTTGATGATCGCGCCGGGCCTGCCTTGGCTGCCAGAGCGCCGTCGCGCATCCTTTATCTCTTCCTCGGGCGTCTTAGTGACGTCGACGAATTCGGGATACCGTTCGTGCCCATCCTTCCTGATCATTTCTTTGTCTGCTTCATTTGCCGTTTTCTCTGCCATCGTCGCTCTCCTAGTTGATTGCATCGCTAACTGCGGAGGCCGCGAAAGGATGCATCACATCCGCGAACGGCAGCGGACCAGGCCTGTGGATAGCCTGCCTGTGGAAAGCGGGGAAAGCGGGGACTGATGGCGAAGGAAGCTTTTATTCCCACCGGATGCTGGCCTGCTGTTTTGCGGGATGAGCTTGCGGCTGCCTACGCCGGCGAGAAGACGGTCGACGCCTTCATGAGCCGGGTCGGAACGGTGTGGCCTCGTCCCTTCATCGAGACGGGCACCGGCAAGGGAAAATTCAGGGCGTGGCGGAAGAGCGATCTCGACAGGGCGATCGATCCGGAAAGCGCCACAGGAGGCGGAGACCCGGTTCCGTTGTGATGATTCCTGTCGAACTTCCCCGCTACACCTCGTTCAAGAAGCTGGCCGATGGATCGACCGGCTACTACTGGACATGCCCGACGCGCTACCGCAAGCGGAACTGCCCTTACCTGTCTGCTGCGCTGGGTTTGAACCTGAGCGAGAAAGAGCTGAGGGATGCGGCGGCGCTATGGAACGAACGCCTGGACGGATGGCTCAAAGAGCAATCGCCTTTCCACGTCCCCGACACGTCCAAGCACGGCACGGTGGAGTGGCTCGTGAACGCTTACCTGAAGCACGATGCTTTTCTCGAGCGCGTGTCTGAGTTCAGCCGGCCCGACTATCGCCGCGTGCTGGACCGCGTTTGCGAGGTCGACCTTGGCGCCGGGACGGGAAAAAAGATTCGCACCGGAGACGCGAAGATCAACCAGATCGGCGTCAGCACCGCGAGCAAGATTTATCTGGCGTTCGTTGATGAGGGAGCGCAGCGGACGGCTGAGAAGGTCGTCGCCTATTGCAAGGCCATGTGGAAGCGCATGCGCCCGCATCATCCAGACCTCTTCCGCCAGGACACGCCGAACCCATGGGAAGGCGTAACGGTCAAGAAGCGGCAGAAGGCTGTGAAGGGCCATGTCGACCGTAAGACGGTCTACGCCTTCGCAGAGAAAGCCATCGAGAAAGAGCGCGGGGAATTGGCTGCGGCTGCCGTGCTTGCCTTTGAATGGCTGATGCGCCCGACGTCGATCGGCGCCGGCTATGCAGCTTGGAGCGGGTATCGCGGCGACAGTGCGCCGGACAAGATCATAATCGCCCACAGGAAGACCGGAGAACGCGCAGAGCATCCGCTTGAGTATGTGGAGGAGGACGGAACCGTTGTCGCGCTGTACGCGCAAGCTGAGACCATCCTGAAGAAGGTGCCGCGCTACGGAACATCGATCGTCTGCCAAAAGAGCGGGAAGCTGTTCGGGGATGGCAGCCGCCTATCGCAAGACGTGACGGAGTTTGCCAGCAAGAATGGGTTCCCCGGCTTCACGATCGACAAAGCACGGCACGGCGGGATGACGGAACTGGAGGAAAAAGGCCTCACGGAGGGACAGGGACGGGTCCTGTCGAAGCACCGCACGAGCAGCGCATATCGAGGCTATGCCAAGGAGACGGAGACCCGTGTCCTGGAGGCAACGAAGCGCCGCATGGGCGCCTCTGAGGGAACGATGTCCGAACAGGCGTTCAGAACGAAAAAAGGACAGCGTTCAGAATGAAGGGTATTGCACCCTCACTGGATTCGTTCTAAAGCCCCGCCACCGCTCGCTTTTATACATCGGATGGCCTCGTGGCGGAGTGGTGACGCAGAGGACTGCAAATCCTTGTACCCCGGTTCAATTCCGGGCGAGGCCTCCAACTCTTCCAAGCAACCTAACTAAGCCTCCGATACTGCTCTACCTTATCCAGGTGTGGCAGTATGGGCTTGAACCGTTCCGCCACACCACAACGAGGTGTGGCAACGCGTTCCTGGTTTGCACCCAATTGACGCTGGAGATGCCAAGTCGGCACGAGGCAACGTCCGCCTAGCCTGCTGTAATCACATTTGTCGCAGCCCCAGATGTGTGCTGTTAAGGCTTCCCGATCAGCAACTTCTAGAAATATGAGGCGCGATCCCAGACTTCCGCACTGTTATCTTTTCTTTCGCCATGTCGGCGCTGGGTAAGTCGACGCGAAATCAATCACTTTGAGAACCAACGATTTCAAGGGTCTAATACCCCTCAGGCTCAACCCGCTGAATTGACAGCGAACGGTTACCAAACCAGCGGTTGCCATCCGGCGGGGAAGTCTCACGACCGTGAGCCGCGAAGAGAAGCTCTCGTGAGAAGGCTAGAACACTCTAGCCTTCCTC
>DASYHX010000361.1:0-10929 GCA_035998065.1 Pseudorhizobium sp. | reverse complement strand
GAGGAATTTATGGAAGGTGGGGTCTATGGCCTATACTTCTGGTTCGTTCCGAACGACGCGGGTTCATTCACTGGCTGGCTGATCGGCTCGATCAACACGGAAAAAGTCGGAAAGCTGCGCGCGAAGTCCATCTCGGCGATCTTGGGCCGTGCCCTCACATCCGACAGCCTCCCCGGAATGGCCTGTTTCATGGGCGGCGATGCCCCGATGCAGATGTCGCAGGGTCGCATCGTGCGTTGGGACAACGAGCAGCTTGCGCGCACAGACCGGGCGGTGCTGCGGGTTCGCAGCATGATGAAAGAGGCCTTCAAGGAAGAACAGTCTGCAAGACGCGAGCGGGGTCTTGATCCCCTGGCCCATCGGGTCGGCCGCGTCGGCTATACCACAGCTTGAAGGCGAGCTACGAGCATGTCACAATTCATCTCGGCCCTGGTGGCCGATAAAAGACAAGTCGCGTCAAAAATCTGGACCTTCAAGCTTGCCGTCGAACCGGAGGCGTTCATTCCAGCCCGGCCAGGCGCCCATATCGATGTGCATCTTCCCAGCGGACAAGTTCGACAATACTCGCTTTGCCGGGTCCCCGAGCCCAACGGCTACGACATCGCCGTTCTCCGCGAACCAGACGGCCGCGGCGGATCGCTTGAACTCTGCGACAGAGTCTCTGTCGGCGACCGTTTGCAGATTTCGGGGCCGCGGAACAACTTCGCACTTGAGAGCGGAAAGCGGCACTATGTGCTGGTTGCGGGGGGCATCGGCATCACGCCACTACTCCCGATGGCCGAAACGCTCTCCAAGGCTGGGGCATCGTTTGAGTTTCACATCTGTGCAGCCCGGCCGGAGGCTGTGCCATTCCGCTCCGAGATCGACACAGCACCATGGAGCGCGCGTGTGATCTACCACTTCGCGGAGGCCGATCCGTCGACGCGCTTGATCGTTCCGGAAATGGTGAAGGCCATAGGTACGGACGCACAACTGTACGTCTGCGGTCCTGGGCGCATGCTTGATGCCGTACAAGAGGCGACACAGGGATGGCCTGCGGGTCGTCTTAGGATAGAGCGTTTCGCTCCGATCGAGATCGCCATCGATCCCGCGGATGAGGGCAGCTTTTCGGTTCAGGCGCATAAAAGCCAAAAAAGCTTCTACGTTCAGGCTGACACCACGCTGCTCGATGCCCTGCTCGCGCACGACGTCTATGTAGACAGCTCGTGTCACGAAGGTACGTGTGGCACCTGTGTCACCAAAGTCTTGTCTGGCGACCTGATCCACCGCGACTCCTGCCTTTACCCGGAAGAACAGGCGGCCGGAAATGTTATGGCTGTTTGCGTATCTCGCGCCAGGCCTGGAACGACGCTGATCCTCGACGTTTAGGACTTAGGCGACCGAGCCCCGCCGCTCTGGCGGTACTCGCTCGGGCTCATACCCATCATCCGCTTGAACGCTTTGTGAAAGGAGGCGTCCGACTGATAACCGACCTCGAACGCTATAGTGGCTATCGAGGTCTCGTTGGCTTGCAGCATGCGTGACGCTCTCGCCATGCGCACTCGGGTCAGATAGTCGATCGGCGACTGTCCAACGACCGTCTTGAACCGCTCAGCCAAGACCGATCGCGAAAGGCCGCCATGGCGGGCGAGCGTGTCGAGCGACCAGTCTTGTTCGGGTGTCTCGTGAAGCGCTTCGAGCACGCGGCGGAGCTGGGGATCGGCCACGCCGGCACCCGCATTCATACCGTCGCGCTTGAGTTCCTGCAGGACGTGGTCGATGAGCGCGATCGCAATGATTTCCGCGAGGCGGCTCGCGATTTGAAGCCCAACTCGTCCTTTGCGCGAAGCATGATCCTGGAGCAACTGGAAGATGAGGTCGAGACGGCCTGCCGCCTTCATTTGTGAGCGGGTTAGGTGGACTATATCAGGAACGATGTCTGGCAGCGGATTGGTTGAGGCCGAAATGCTTGCCGCGAACACCACGCTCCCGCTGTCGTTCGAACGGGACGCATCCTGGAACGGCGCCTCCAAGCGCTGCACGCGCCGCAATACATGGTTCGGGACGAACAGCTCATGATCTGTCCCCGTGGGTAAGCTGCAATGACCACCCTGCTCGATCGTCACGGTCTCGCGTGTCGGAAGCGTAACGGAAAAGGGACCTGACTCCGCATTATAAGCCATGGCGTTGCCATTGCCGCGAACGTGGTAACGCGTTCCCGGGACGAGGCGAATGAGCGCAGCGTGAAGATCGGTGACCCTCAACTCCGGCAGGCGTATCTCGCTTGGCGGGTTTTCCAGTTCAAAAATACAAAGCCTCCCTCTTGAGGACCGAAGCAATGGCCGATCGTTTCGCAACACGCGCCGCGTGTTGGCGCAGAGTTCCGAACCGGCCGTTCAGCGACGACAGCGCAGGGCGATTTAACCAGCGCGTATAGACCATGAGGTAGGAATCACAGAACGTGAAACGATCGCCGACGATGTAGACCTTTTCGCCGATGGTTGCCTCAAGGATTGCGAAGACGTCGATCAGAGCGTCGAGGCCAGTCGCCAGAACATCGCTTTGGCAGTGTGCGCTCGACGCCAGCCGGTTCGGCCGAAAGATCGGGCGGAAGGCAATGTGCACGGTACTAGACAACAGGCATAGCCAAGCCAGCGCCTGGGCGTGCTCGACACTGCCATAGTCAGGCAGAAATCGCTGCTCTGGGCGTTGGGCAGCGATGAAGTGCTGAATGGCCACATTTTCGGTGAGGATGCAGGTGCCAATGTCGAGTGCAGGCACACGGCCCCATGGGTTTCGAGTGAGGTGAACCGCCGCCTTGACTTCGCCATTGCGCGTACTGACCGTCTCGATCCGGTAAGGCACGCCTGCCTCTTCGAGGGCGCACCATGTAGCAAGTGAACAAGAGCCTGGGCCGTGGAACAAGGTGTACATATCTATGACACTTGTAGAGCGGCCTTGATGAATTCCACGGCCTGCCGGTGCGACAAGGCGGCGGCTTCAGGGTGGAAACCGAAGCTCCGGACACTGTTGTAAAAGCCATGCCCGGCACCCGGATGGAGGTGATATTGGTGCTTCGAGGAAGCAGCGGTCGCCTTCTCGAGGATGTGCTGAATGTCCTCGGGGATATGGGCGTCCTGATCTCCCAGCTGCACCTGCACGGGACATTTGAGATCAGCGAGAAGTTCCTGATACTCGCGCGCCTGAACGGGATAATAAGAAACGGCCGCATCGACCAAGCCTGCATGCGCTGCAACCAGTGCCTGCTTGCCGCCAAGGCAGAAACCGACGGTGGCGACACGCCCATCACATGCTGGATGAGTCCGGAGGGCGACAACCGACGCGGCGACATCGGCGCGCACCGTTGCCTCGTCGAGCTTCTGCCAATAGCCGATTGCGATGTCGCGCTCCTCATCACTGTAGCCGAGCTCGATGCCCGGTTCGATCTGATGGAAGAGATCCGGTACCAGTACGACGAAGCCGTCGGCGGCGAATTGATCGGCGGCGAGCCGCATCGCATCGTTCACGCCGAAGATCTCCTGGAGAAGAACGATGCCCGGAAGCGGCTCGTCGCGTGCGCCGGTCAGATAGCCTCCGAAGACGGCGTCGGCTGTTGCGATCTGATAGTTCAGCATGAGGGGCCTCAATCCTTCACCAAGGCTTCGTTGACGTCGGGCGCGCCCGGAGGCGTCACCGCGATGAGGAATTCGCGGTTGAAACAGGCCTTGATCCAAGGCTGGACGATCACCTTTTCTCGGATGCCGGCGAGCGTGAAGGGATCATTGGCGACGAATTCTTCGACTTCATCGCGGTCCATTTCGACGATGTAGGTGCCGCCCTGGACGGTTTTGCCGTCGTCGGCGAAGGTTGCGCCAGCTGCCAGGATTTTGTGCGCGCGGTCCTTGATGTACTGGCGGTGTGGCTCGACGGCGGGTACGCGGTCTGCCGCACTATCGACGCGGTCGACGATGTAGATCGAGTAGAACATTGACTCTGGATCCCTGTTTAGCTGTTATTTGCGAGAAAAATGTTTGACCTTGTCAGGGTCGAGTTCGACACCGAGGCCGACCCCTTGCGGGACGCTGACCTCGAAGTTCTCGTATCGGGTAGGTTCAGTCGTTAGATCCTCTGCCAACAGGCGCGGCCCAATGAGTTCGCAGCCCCACGGCAAGCCCGGCAGAGCGGAGAACAGCTGCAGGCCAGCTGCCGTGCCGAACGAGCTCTCAAGCGCCATGCCACCATAGAGCGGTACGCCGGCAGCTTCGGCAGTCGCTGCTGCCTTGTAGGCGCGGCGGATGCCCCCGCCTTTGGCGATCTTGACCGCGTAGACGTCTGTCGCCCCTCGGGTGAAGGCATCGGACGCGTCGTGTAGGTCCCACAAGGACTCGTCGGCAAGAATCGGGACTGCGAGACGTTGGGCAAGGCGTGCCATGCCGGCAACGTTCCAGGCGGCCACCGGTTGTTCGATCAGCGCAAAGCCAGTGTCCTGCAACTGGGGCAAAAGCTGCGCGGCAGTCGCCTCGTCCCACGCCTGATTGAGGTCGACCGTACACCGCGCGTCGGCCGCATGGCTCCAAATCGCCTCTGCCGTCCGTATCGCGCGCCTGACTTCGGCCTGGGGGTCGCCCTTGCCGATTTTGATCTTGAAGGTGCGGTGCAAGCGGGCATCGAGTTGATGGATGGCATCGGCAACATCGGCTTCAAATTCCGCAGTTGCCAGGGCCCAGAGCACTGGGATCGTCTGGTGAACGGCGCCGCCGTAGAAAAGGGCGACCGGGACGTTCAGAGCTCGGCCTAGCGCGTCGTGCATTGCTATGTCGATCGCTGCTTTGGCGAATTGGTTGCCGGCCGCCACGCGGTCCATCGCGGCAAGCACCTCTTCTTGGGCAAAGATGCTTTTCCCTAAGATCGCAGGCCCCAGATAGGTATCGATCATCACCTTGATGGTTTCGGAACATTCCCCGCCCCAGAACGCCGTTCCACCGGGCGTTCCGCCCTCGCCGAATCCAACCAACCCGTCGCGGGTGCGCAACTCCACGATGACGACGCTCTGGGTAGCATGCGTGCCCGTCGCATGAAAATGGGCGCGCCGGAGCGGAAGATCGACGACGGTTGCCGAAACATGGTCGACAATGCCGCGACGTCGGTCAGGCACGCTTTCAGGTTGATGCAGATCTTTGGCAGCGTGGTTCATTGGGAGGTTCCAAAGCTCGAGGTTGGCTAAAATGTCATCAAGTCGCGCGCGACGACAATGCGACCGGAGAACTGGCGAGCGATGTCACTGGTCAGGCGCTCGTCCTCATCGTCGCTCGGCGGGGCGGTACTAGGCGTAATGTGCGAGACGACGAGCGTGTTGGCACCGATCACGCGAGCCAAAGCGCCGAGCTGTGCCGGGGTCATGTGTCCTGTGCCCATACGTTGAGCAAGGGTCCGGCGCGCTGCCTCGGGCAACTTCAAGGATTGCTCTGCAGCCCGCATTGCTGCCTCGACGTCGACCACTTCACCGATGACCACATCGACGTTCTGGCCAAGCCTCTCCAGTTCCATTGACGGTCCCGTGTCGCCTGTGAACAGAAAGCTGCGCGAAGGGGTGTCGATCCTGTACCCCAACGAGACCGGGGCAGAGTTCGTCAAACCAGCCTGACCGGCAGCGAGGTGGGAGTTTTCAGCGGCGGTCACCATGACGGACGGGAATCCCGGCAATGCAAGCCGAGAGTTGCGATCGTTCATCTCCAGTACTTCGACGGAGGCCTCGATGGGTCGGATGCCGTTTGCCAGGGCCTCCGACGCCTCAACAATCGGCCTGCTGGCGCGTAGCAAGCCTTCCACGAGATCCTTCGTGCCTGTGGGCCCGACGATCGTCATCGGTTCGGCGCGACTGGCCCAACGATGCAGGATGAAACTCCAAAGGTCGGCGACGTGATCGATATGATGATGCGTCAGCAGAACTGCCTTGATGTCGTCCGGCCGATGACCTGCCTGTGTCAAACGCGAGATCGCACCTTGGCCGAGGTCGACCGCAACGAGGCCCTCGGGGAAGATTAGTAGGTTTGCGCTTTGCGCCCGTTCGGTTCGTAGAAGCGGCCCACCTCCGGTGCCGAGCGTTACCAACCGCGCGTCTGGCGACTGGGATTGCGCGGCAACTGGCGCTCGATCGAGCATGACGGCCACAATCAGAGCCGCGCAAATCAGAAGGCGACGTGCCGAACAAAGCGGCAATTCGCTCCGAGGCACCGTCACGACCTAGAACTCCTTCTTGACGGTGAGGAAGATTGTTCGGCGCTCGGCGATCAACACGCCGCGAGGATTGATCGCCGGCAGCGCAAGGCTGAGGATCGAGGGGTTCGAAAACAGCCGAATGTCGTCTTCGTCGAACAGGTTGCGGACGTTCAACGCCAATTCGAGGCCGTGACTCGGCGAGCCAACGGCAACTCTAAGGTCGACGGTGGTGTATGCCCGTCCCTCGTCGACCGCCGCGTTGGAAGCGTCAAACGCCATACTTCCGGTGTGGTTGACCTGAACGTGGGTCCGCAGTTCGAGTGAGGAACTGAGATCGAAATCTCCGTCGAGATAGACGTTGCCCGACCACTGCGGCGCATAGGGTAGACGATTCCCGGTAAAGTTGACGCCCCTCGCCGGAAAGTCGAACCGGTCGTATTCCGCGTCGAGGTACGACACCGCGCCGCCAAGCTTCAGTTGTCTGACCGGCCTGATGAAACCTTCGAGTTCGAAGCCGGCGCTGTGCGCCTTTTGCGCATTGAACGTTTGAAATCCCAGAATGGCGATATCGAGTATCTGGTTCTGCAGCCCCTTCAAATCGTTGTAGAAAACGGACGCGTTGAATTGGCCGGTTCCGTTCCATAGATCGGCTTTGAAGCCCGCCTCGTAGTTGAGCGCAGTCTCTTCTTCATATTCGATGCGCGAGGCGTCGATCGGCATCACGAGCGCACGCGGGAAGAACTCGAACCCGCCGGCCTTTGTGCCGCGAGCCACCGAACCGTAAATGAGTAGATCGTCGGACGCGTCCCATTCGACCGTCAGCGACGGGTCAAAGCTGCTTTCGGAGCGCCGCAGATCTTGTGTGAACACAGCAACTGCGGCGGCGGGAAACCGGTTGACACTGAGCGCCGCCAACACGGTCGGATTGGTGACGCGATTGACGGCGGACACGTAGTCTTTGGTTTCGTGCGTGAAACGGGCGCCAGCGGAGATTCGCAATCGGTCCGACACATTCCACGTCAATCTGCCGAACGCGGAGAAGGCTTCGCTTTCCTGGTCGACTTGAACATAATCTCCGACCAGCATGGGAACGGCCTGAACGACCGTCTGATCGACTCGATGGCGCGCGTTGATGTAGAGCGCGCCGAAAACGTAATCGATCCGGTGACCGGTCGGAGACAGTAACCTGACTTCCTGCGAATACTGGTCGAAGTTCTCGGCTGTCGTGGACGTCGCAAGACCGATCGAACTGCGATCCAGGCCGTCTTGATTCTCCGTGTTGAAACCCGAGTATCCGCTGGTGAATTCCAGCTGGTGCGCACCGAGTTGCGTCTCGGTTCTGAGCACGAAGTTTAGCGAGTCGCTGGTTTCGAAATCGGACCCGGGCGGGAAGGCTGCGGCGAACAGGCCTGCGGCTGCGCCTGACGTGATGACACGATCTTCCCGGCATTCGACGGTAACGCCGGCAACGGTCAATTGGGTGAACGCCGGATTGGCGCAAACCAGTTGGAACCGCCGGTCGGCGTCTCGTTCGGCGTATTCGCCCTTCAGATAGAAGTTGAGGCTCGGCGTCGCTTCCCACTCCAACCCGCCGCGAATGCCGAATTCCTCGCTACCGCCAGCCGGCCGATTTGCACTCGCATCAAACAAATAGTCGCCACGCCGCGAGTAGTGTGTCGATAAGCGGGCGCTCAAGGTGTTCGTGAGTGGGCCCGAAACAATGGCTTCGGCGATTGCCCCCTCGTTTTGCGCTTCATAGCCCGCATAAAGGCTGCCGTAGAAGCGCGAGGTGGGACGCGCGGAAACGATGCTGATTGCGCCCGCCGTGGCGTTTTTCCCGAAGAAGATCGCCTGTGGCCCCCGAACGACCTCCACCCGCGCCAAGTCGAAGAACGGGAGATTGAACTGGCCGCCTCGTCCCCCGAAGATACCATCGACGAACAGCGGTGCCGATTGCTCATAGCCTATGTTGCCGCCTGTCGATCCCAGGCCGCGGATCGCGACCGATTTCTGGAACGGCGATTCCGACAAGGTGACGCTTGGCAACTGGGGAATGAGCGTTTCGAGGTTGGTAATTGCCCGCTCCTGCACGACACCCCCATCGACCGCATTGATCGCGATCGGAACGTCCTGAAGTTGTTGAGCGCGCCCCTGAGCGGTCACCACAATCTCCTGAACTGTCTGTTCGTCCCGTGTTGCTTCTTGCACTTCTTGCGCAATCGCCGACTGACTGATGATCACTGCCAGCCCGAATACGCTCGCCTTCAGCGCAGCCTTTGTCGCTCTGCCCATTGCACATCCTTCCCCTTGCCCGCCATTTTGACGGCGTTGGCGAGAAACCTGCGCGGGTCTTTGGCAAAAGAGAAATACTATGTTACGGCGATTGCGATACGGATTGGGTATGGTGGTGTGATGGAATTGCGGCAACTTCGATATTTTCTTGCAGTGGCGGAGGAATCCAACGTGACCGCCGCGTCTCGCAGGCTTCACGTTTCACAACCCCCTCTCACGCGACAGATTCGCCAGCTTGAGCAGGAGCTGAAAGTCACGCTCTTCACCCGTACGTCGAAGGGTGTGCAGCTTACCGACGCGGGGAAAGCGCTGCTGACGGAGGCACGGCGACTGTTGATCCTTGCAGAGGCGGCCAAGCAGCGCAGTCAGGCAGCGCAGCGGGGCGAACTCGGGCGTCTCGACATCGGCTATTTCGGTTCCACCATCTATTCTGTGGTGCCGAGCGCCATCCGGCGGTTTTCAGAAGCTATGCCCGACGTCGCGGTTCGGATCCATCGCGCCGGCAAGGCGGAGCAGATCGCGCAACTGCGCGATGGACGACTAGGTATCGGCTTTGCGCGACACTATAGCCCGGAGCCGGACATCGAATGCATGTGCGTCGCCGAGGAGAAGCTGTTCTTGGCAGCCAAGGCCGACAATTCTGGCTACGAGGGTGAGGCCAACCCAGTAAGTTTACAGATGATCGAAGGGCGGAGCCTCGTAGTATTTCCGCACCGCGACCGACCCAGTTTCGCCGATCAGGTGCTAGGCATCTTGGCGGACGAGAGGCTTCAGCCAAAGGGCATCGAGACTGCCGAAGACGTATTTGCGGCACTTGCGATGACGATGACTAGCGATTCACTTTGTGTGGTCCCGGAGTCGGTCGCTCGGCTGAATTGGCCGGAACTGCAGTTTCTCCCCATCGTAGATATCGATGCCTCGTCACCCGTGAATTGCATCTTTTTGCGGAAGGATCGCTCTTCCGTTGTCGAAGCCTTTCTCGCGACGTTGCAAGCGATACCGAAGAGGCATCGATAGCCTCCAATTTTGGTATTTGACGGTATTGGAGAGAGTGCCCATCCAGACAGTCGGTTCGTGTCGGCGTGCAGACTGGAGGATCCCACAAATGGTCGTGCTAAATGTGCGGGATGATGGGCTGAACGGCAGTTCGGTGTTAAGCCTTCCGGAGGCCGTCGCGGAATTCGTGCACGATGGCGATGTCGTCGCGCTTGAAGGATTTACACACCTGATCCCGTTTGCGGCGGGCCATGAGATCATTCGACAGTGTCGTCGTGACCTCACGATCGTTCGGATGACGCCGGACGTGGTCTACGATCAGATGATCGGTGCCGGTTGCGCGCGGAAGATCAAGTTCTCCTGGGGTGGCAATCCCGGCGTCGGTTCGTTGCACCGTTTTCGCGATGCCGTCGAACGGCAGTGGCCCCACGCAATAGAGATCGAGGAGCATGCCCATGCCGGTATGGCGGCGGCCTATGCGGCAGGTGCGGCCAATCTGCCGTTCGGCGTCTGCAAAGGCTATCTCGGTACCGATCTCATCAAGGTGAATGATCAGATCCGGCTGGTTGCCTGTCCATTCACTGGACAACAGATTGCAGCGGTCCCTGCAATCCGGCCCGACGTTGCCATCATCCATGCTCAAAAGGCAGACCGTCGCGGAAATGTTCTTATTTCCGGAATCGTGGGCGTTCAGAAGGAAGCCGTGCTCGCTGCCAAACGAGCCATCGTCACGGTAGAGGAATTGGTCGACGATCTCGGCGACACGATGAACCGCACCATCATTCCGCATTGGGTGCTCGATGCGGTCTGTCTCGAGCCCGGCGGTGCTCGCCCCTCCTATGCGCACGGCTACTACGCCCGCGACAATGCGGCGTACCTCACTTGGGATGCAATAGCTGCCGACCGGCTGGCATTCGCCGCCTGGCTTCGGAGCAGTATTGGCGAGGAGGCGGCAGCAGAGCTGGAGACGAAGCTATGACGAAGTCGGCTTATACTGCTGACGAAATGATGGTTGTAGAGGCGGCGCGGCAGCTCAAAAGCGATGACGTATGCTTCGTCGGCATTGGACTTCCATCGACCGCTGCGAACCTCGCCCGATTGTCGCACGCGCCGGACATCAAGCTCATCTACGAGTCCGGTACGATCGAGACCCGGCCGACCGTCTTGCCACTCTCCATTGGCGACGGCGAACTGGCGGAAACGGCGCGCGCTGTCGTGTCGGTGCCGGAAATCTTCAGCTATTGGCTGCAGGGCGGGCGAGTTACGGTCGGTTTCTTGGGCGCCGCGCAAGTCGACAAATTCGGCAACATCAACACGACCGTCATCGGTGACTATCATGCGCCAAAGGTCCGGCTACCGGGCGCTGGCGGCGCGCCGGAAATTGCGGCCTGCGCGGGCGAAACCTTGATCATGCTCAAGCAATCGCCGCGTAGCTTCGTCGAT
>DASYHX010000344.1:0-6177 GCA_035998065.1 Pseudorhizobium sp. | reverse complement strand
CCAGGCTGGACGGATCACCTTCTATCACCAGCAGTTCGAAGATCAGGAAAGGACGGTTGTGAGGGCAATCATCGACCTTGAGCATGACGACGACATCGAGATCCTGCTGCATGGCCGCTACCACCTGACGGAGCAGGACTTCATGCTGGCAGCAATGGAACTTGCCGCCCAGGAACAAGCACAGGCCTGAGCAGCTAACGCTCCTCCAGGAGCAGGTCTTTTACAATTGGGGAGAACGTGTATGACCGGATCCATGCAAAATGAGCGCGACGCCAAAGGCAATCGAAACCAGTTCGGCATCGCCTCTCGGGTCCTGACCTCGGCGCTCTTGGCTGGCGTGCTGATCTTAGGTGTCGGTGGGTGGGCGGCTCAGGCAAAGCTGGCCGGGGCAGTCATTGCCTCCGGCTATGTGGTCGTGCCCGAGCAGGTCAAGACAATCCAGCACAGGGATGGCGGCATCATCTCCGAGATACGGGTTGGCAATGGCGATGCAGTGAAGCAGGGCGATGTGTTGCTTCGGCTCGACGATACCCAGACCCGGGTGGAGCTGACGATCATCAAGACCCAGCTCCAGCAGATGGTCGCCATGCAGGCGCGCCTGCGGGCCGAGCGCGATGACCGTTCCTCCATCGACTTTAGTGTGGAAGCCCTGCCGCCTTCGGTCATCGCAGGTGAGACGAAGCTCTTTGACGAGAACCGTCGCATGCTGGCAAGCCAGAAGGAGCAATTGCGGCTACAGGTGAACCAGTTGGGTGAGCAGGTGCATGGCTTTGCCGCGCAAAGTGAAGCGAACGATCGTGAAGCTGCGATCATTGAGCAGGAGCTGGAGAAGCTCGATCGACTGCTGACCAAAGGTCTCGTTCCGATCGCCCAGCAACGCGACCTCCTGCGGCAGAAGGCGCGGGTTGAAGGCACGCGTGGGGAGTTGGCCGCCAAAAGGGCCGAAGTCCTCGGACGGATCAGCGAACTGAACGTGAAGCTCCTGTCGATTGACCAGCAGGCCCGCAAGGACGCGCAATCAGCCATCCTCGAACTGGACGCCAAACTTGCCGAGCTGCGCGAGCGGGCCGTTGCAGCCAATGATCGGCTCACCAGAATGGATGTGAGAGCACCGGTTGATGGGTTGATCTACGACCTGCAGATCCATACGCTGGGCGGGATAATCGCGCCTGGAGCAACCGTGATGTCGATCGTCCCTCATAGCGACGACCTTCAGGTGGAGGTCCGCATCGCGCCTATCGACATCGATCGCATTGCCGTTGGTCAGGCTGCGCGCCTGAGGTTTACTGCATTCAACCAAAGAACCACGCCCGAGGTTGATGGTACTGTTGAAGTCGTGGCCGCGGCAACCACAACAGACCGCGCAACCGGCCAGCCCTACTACCTGGCATCCATCGAACTGCCACAGGATGACATGATCAAGAACAACAAACTCATGCCCGGAATGCCCGTCGAGGTCTTCATCCAGACCGACGAAAGAACCGCAATCTCATTCCTCACAAAACCATTCACAGACCAGATGATGAAAGCATTCCGGGAAGAGTGAGTTCACGAATAACAAACACATGGCACCCAAAATTTTGATGTGCAAGCAGCCCCATCAATGGCTTGGCCGGAACTTAAGCAGACCGACCTTCGGCCAGATTCACAATCTTATTTGCTACCTTTGATCCAATGGTGGAATGAAAGGGCAGCCAGTGAGCAGAAGAGTGATGCCCGTAATCATGGCTGGTGGGAGGGGCACGCGGCTGTGGCCGCTGTCACGAACGAGCGCGCCAAAGCAATTCATGCACTTCATTGGCGACCACACATTGTTCCAGGCTGCTCTTAGCCGTGTCTCAAACCGCGACCTTTACGATCCTCCGATCGTCGTGACCAACGAGGACTTCCGCTTTCTTGTGGCCGAGCAGGCCCGCGAACTGGGCCAAACGCTTACTGCAACCCTTCTGGAGCCGGTGGCACGTAACACAGCCCCTGCCGTTGCCGCGGCAGCGGCCCTCCTTGCCGCCCGCCTGGGGAAGGACGTGGTTATCCAGCTTCTTGCTTCCGATCACGTGATAGAGGCGGATGATCGGTACTTCGACGCGATCAACATCGGCTACGAAACGGCTCGTGCCGGCAGACTTGTCACCTTTGGTCTTGAACCGACAGAGCCGGCAACTGGCTTTGGCTACATTGAATGCAGCGAGGCACTGCCGACCGGGGCCTATGCGGTGAAGGCCTTCGTGGAAAAGCCTGTTCTGCCCGAGGCTGAACGAATGTTGGCCGCCGGCGGATTCTACTGGAACTCCGGAATCTTCATGTGCGCGACTGGGCAGTTGATGCATGAGATGAAAGCATTTGCGCCCGAGGTGGCACATGCCGCACAACAATCCGTCCAGAAGGCGGTGAGCGATCTCGACTTCATCCGGCTCGACGGAGAATCTTTTTCCAAAAGCCCCGATATCTCGATCGACCACGCGATCATGGAGAAGACCCCGAATGCCGCAGTCGTCCCTTCAACCTTCACGTGGTCGGACCTCGGCAGCTGGGATGCGGTCTGGAAGCTGGGCACGCGTGACCAGGCCGGCAATGTCACCTCCGGCAAAGCAACGCTCCTCGACACGCGCAATTCACTCGTTATGTCGCGCACTAGCCACTTGGCTGTACAGGGCCTAGAGAATATCGCCGTCATCGCCAGCGAGGATGCCGTGTATGTCGGTCGCCTGGAGAACAGCCAGAGCGTGGGCACGTTGGTGAAACATCTCGCCGCTGCCAAGAGCACAGCGTCGCTCGCCGAAACTCACCCCACCTCTTACCGGCCATGGGGCGGCTACACTTGCGTTCTCATTGGCGACCGCTTCCAGGTCAAGCGGCTGTTCGTTCGACCCGGCAAGAAGCTCTCGCTTCAGAAGCACCATCATCGGTCAGAGCACTGGATTTGTGTCAAGGGAACGGCCGAAGTAACCATCGGTGAGGAGGTGAAGACAATTCAGGAGAACCAGTCCGTGTACATCCCGCAGGGTGAGGTGCATCGCCTTGCCAACCCCGGCAAGATCCTTCTTGAGATGATAGAGGTGCAGACAGGCTCCTATCTTGGCGAGGATGAC
The DNA here is from genome assembly GCA_035998065.1 of Pseudorhizobium sp. Taxonomy (GTDB): domain Bacteria; phylum Pseudomonadota; class Alphaproteobacteria; order Rhizobiales; family Rhizobiaceae; genus Neorhizobium. The sequence continues at coordinate 3,088 of DASYHX010000344.1, read as the reverse complement.
ATCATCCGCATCATCGACGAGTTTGGCCGCAGCTGAGGCTGCAAGTAGCGTGCCTGCCATGTCGGGCATGCAAGGATCGATTTGGCGAAGCAACGACGACCGATGCGGCCACCGATCTTGCGCAGAACGGCTCGTTGGCAACGACTCCTGATCGGTTGGTTGGCCGTGAAGTAGCACATCATGCGGCAACTCGCCGAAGCCATGAACATTGGGAACAAACTGCCCTCGCAACCCGCCGACGTCCTAGGATAGTGCGAGATCGTGACATATCAGGACCTCCTGTCGCGTAAGATCGATGCCCAGCCCTCCATCACCTCCATTGGCTGGTGCACGCCTCGGCGTGAGCCTGAGAAGAGGGAGCGTGTGCGGCAAGCGCCAAGCCAGACCCCAACAGCGACTGGCAGGCGGTCTGCGCTGACATCTGCCCGATACGGGTATATCTCCGCTACTTCACAGCGGCAGACGACGCATCTAGCGGGGATCCAAAGCGAGCCTGTGTTGCATCTGGGAGGCCGCGATCGTTCCTTTGCTGGGGCCCGGAAGGCGACTTCTTAGGCTCGCGCGCGCCGTTTCCATACAGGGCGAGGTCGTCAGGCGACGCCGCCGAAGTGTGGCCTTTCCAGACCCACTATACCATCTTCAACAGGGATAACCGGGCAACAGTAACCTAGTCACGTGCCTGTGGACGTCGAGCATTGGCGCTGATCGCCAACGGAATTTCCACAATCAGCAGGAATTTGCGAAAGGCCATTCAGGTTGACGCTAGTGACGTGGCGGAGGTGGGAACGCGCGCCCAATCGAATGCAGGTATGCCACGATCTGATATCTTAGATGGTCTCGGGCAAAGTACTTAACGCAGATACGCGCCAGTGCCGGCTCGACTGTTTCATAGATATCGTCGGGGATCTCGCAATCGGCAATCACGTATCCGTCGTCGCCGATCGCCAGGATATCACATCCAGTCGCCAAGACCTCGCTCACGAATTCCGGGATCTGGTCTTCTGTCATGTTCGCTCCCATGGCGTCCTCGGATGTTGTTCGCGGCACGTCTTGTGGAGGATACGAAGACAACTCCTATGCTGCTAGTGTGATTTCTGACAGTAGGGGAGCTTTAACAAAAGAAATTTCGTTATCCACAGGCTGGATCTACTAGCAACGCAGTTGCATGCAGTTTGGCCTCATCGGATCATCCGTAGTGTCTCAAACGCTCCAACGCCATCGTCGCAGCCGAGACCCTATTTGCCTGTCGCGGAATTCGCGTTCTGCTTGCGTGCCCGGTAATCGCAATATCGGATACTCCTTCCAGGTATCCGTCAACGCTGACCGGCCAATCAAGACGCAGCATGGGCCAAACAGTCTTCTTGCTTACCGACACCAACGAAACCCGCGACCGGCGATGAACACCATCATTGCCGGCGCAAGAGGGAACAGAGCCGCGCTCAGCGCTCCCCGTCCATCTCCGCAAGTTTGCGAACGCGCCGCCTAAAATCCTCGTCAGTTGAGAACTCTGCCGCTAGGTATGCATCGACCAGATCCTTGGCGAGCCAAGCACCCACAATCTGTGCACCGATGCACATCACGTTAACGTCGTCATGTTCCACCGACTGATGGGCTGAATGCACGTCGTGGCAAACAGCTGCGCGAATACCCTTCACCTTGTTGGCGGCGATTGATGCACCTACGCCCGTTCCGCAGACAAGAAGTCCGCGATCAGCCGTGCCGGCCGTGATCGAGGAGGTGACGTTCTTTGCTACATCTGGGAAGTCGACAGGATCCGGATCATACGAGCCTACATCAGTGACGTCGTGTCCAAGCGACTTGATGTGGTCGATGATGGTGGACTTCAGGGGAAAGCCGGCGTGGTCGGAGCCGATAACGATGCGCATGAGAGTTCTCCAGGTTATTGAGCGATCAGACGAGGCAGCCACAGGGTGAAGTCCTTCGCGCAGGTCAGGATCACCAGTGTGGAAAACAGCGGGACATAAAAGGGCAGAAGGGCGCGAAGTAACCGCCGGACAGACACCTTTGCAATGTCGGAGACGAGAAACAGCGACAGACCCATCGGCGGCGTCAGGAGGCCCAGCATCAGGTTGAAGATTGTCACGATCCCGAGTTGCACAGGATCAACGCCGGCCATGACGAGGGGCGGGGCAATGATCGGCACCAGAAGCAGCGTTGCCGTCGTCGAATCCAGGAACATGCCGGCGATAAAGAATATCAGGTTGGCGATGATCAGCAGCATCAGCGGGTCTTTGGAGAGGCCAAGCAGGACGGCTGCAAAGTTCTGCGGCACCTGCTCCACCGCCAGAATCCAGCCGAACAGCGCTGCCGCAGCCACAATGATCAAGATCGCACTCGAGCTGCGCGCCGTAAGCACGGCCGAATTCCAAAGATGCGCGAGTGTCAGCTCCCGATAAAGAAAGCCGCTGATGAGAATGACGTAGCCAGCCGTGATGGCCGCTGCCTCGGTAGGGGTAAAGGCGCCGGCTGTCATGCCGCCAACCATAAGCGCGGGAGCAATGATGGCTGGAAGGGCTGGCAGAAACGTCGCGAAGACTTCGCGTGCGGTCGGCCAACGCTCTGCGCGCGGATGTCGGTGCCGGGTGGCGACGATGAAAACCGTGAGCATCAACAGAGCGGTACACACCACTGCGGGCATGATGCCGGCGACCAGCAACTGGACGATCGACACGCTGGTAACAGATCCATAGACGATCAACGGAATGGAGGGCGGAAAGATTGGTCCGAGCGTCGCCGAGGCACCCGTTACCGCGCCTGCAAACGCGGGATCAAACCCGCGCTTCTTCATGGCGTCAATCTCGATGCGACCAAGGCCGCCAATGTCCGCGAGCGCGGCGCCAGACATGCCTGAAAAGACCAGACTGCCGAAGACATTCACCTGTGCCAGTCCGCCGGGGACGCGGCCGACAAGGGTGTAGGCGAAGCGGAAGATGCGGTCGGTGATTCCAGAAAGATTCATGAGGTTACCGACAAAGATGAAGAGCGGCACCGCTACAAGCGGAAAGGAATCCAATGCATAGGTAATGCGCTGCGCCAGGAGACCGAGCGGCAATCCCTCCACCAGGAC
>DASYHX010000038.1:0-8431 GCA_035998065.1 Pseudorhizobium sp. | reverse complement strand
CGACACCGCATACGAGAGGGTGATGGCAAGGGCGATTGGGACATCCATGTTCGTGCGGCCATGGCGAATAGCCTGCCATGCGGACTGATAGAAGAAGCGGCCCGCATAGATGAGCGCTGGCGCGGCAATCATGGCCGAGATCCAGTGGAAAAGATCGCGGGTCGAGGCCTCCGCACCCGACCAGACCGAAACCGACAGGAGCATGATGTTGGCGGCGGCGAAACCAGACACGGCCACCGCCCTGATCAGATCGCGCTGCAGCTTGTCGCCGGCATCCTCGCCATTGGAGAACAGATGGGCATCATAGCCGGTCGCCCGGTTGATGGTCAGGACCAGATCCAGCGGATCGGCCTTCCGCCCGTCCACTTCTTCCCTCCAGATCACGGAGACCCGTTTGGTAGACAGGTTGACCCGCGCTCTCACGACTTCTGGAAGGGCCTGCAGCGCCTTCTCGATCGTCGTGATGCAGGTGCCGCAATGGACGCCCGGCACGCCAAGGTCTGTCTGTCGCAACCCGGTTTCCACCTGACGGCTCGACAGCAGCAATTCCTCGCTCGACGGCAACGCATGACTGAGTCGCTCAAGCTCGACAGCTCCTTCGGTACCGGGCGCGCAGCAGGTCGTCATTTCAGATCTCCAGCAACGGAAATGCGCTGCGTATGATGCAGGACGCGCGCTCCCTGCCTCACGGCCTCGGCCTCGACGATCCACGTTCCACCGCGAACCTCATGATGCCCCACAAAAAGGCCTTTGCCTTGCGGCTGGAGCGCGATCTGGAAATCCTGGTTCTCGCCAACGGGCCGCTTGAAGCTCAGGAAGACGGAGTCGGCATCAACCGGCCCTTGCTGCGGATGCGACAGTCGGTAGCGGAGGTCTGGGCCCGCCACCTCGAGTGACCCAACAATTCCTGTCGCCGCCAATGCCCGGGCTTCCGCAACCTTTCCATTGAACTCCTGGCTGGCGATGTAGGTGTTCTTGACCACCAGACCGCTCCAGGTGTGGGTTGCCTGCCACGCCATATAAAAGTTCACCGAGATGATCGTCCCGAAGAACAGGCACATGACGCACACCATGTGCCATCCGGTGAAGACGAAACCCTTGCGGTCTGTCGAGTTCATTGGCGGCCCTCCGGCGCATAGAAGTTGGCATCATAGTGGTCCCGCTCGTGGCTTGAGCGGTCCTCGGCGACGAAGCTGAAGCCGTCACTGCCATCCGGCAGGGCATCGGCTGAAACGGTGACGAACACCTTCAGCGCCGTCGCCTTGTCGGGATCAACCGAGATGGCGAACCTGCGATCGTCGTCGCTGGTGTGACCGTTGATTTTCATCCTGGCTTGCGGCAGCCCGTCCAGCGACAGGAGAATGGTGCGCGGCTCAGGAATCATGTTCAGCAGACGGATGGTGTAGCCGTTGCGGATCGATCCATCCGACTCCAGGACATACTGGGGATTGCGGTCGTGAATAACGTTGACCTCAAGCCTGTCGCGACTGAGGAGCGCGACGAGGAGACCGAGGCCGACCGCCGTCCAGACGCCCATATAGAGCAGCGTGCGCGGACGGAAGATGATGCGCCAGTTGAAGTGGCGGACCTTGTCGCCGAAGCTGCCGTCCGAGTTGCGCACACGATCGGGATTGATCGGCGCCGTACCGTTGTCCGTGGCAAGCGCCATGTTCGCATCATATTCGTTCAGCGTCGCATAGGCGATCAGTCCGCGCGGCTTGCCGATCTTGTCCATCACGCTATCGCAGGCGTCGATGCAGAGCGCGCAGGTGATACAGGCCAGTTGCTGGCCGTCGCGGATGTCGATCCCCATCGGACAGACGGCGACGCAGGCATTGCAGTCCACGCAGTCGCCGACCGGTTGTCCGGCAGCAACCGCCTTCTTCGCGTGCTTCGTTCGCGGCTCGCCGCGCCAGTCATTGTAGGTGACCACCAGCGAATTGTCGTCCAGCATGGCTGCCTGAATACGCGGCCAGGGGCACATGTAGATGCAGACCTGCTCGCGCATCAGTCCGCCAAAGACATAGGTGGTGGCGGTCAACACACCCACTGTCGAATAGGCGATGAAGGCGGCGTTACCCGTCACGAAATCATACGCCAGCGTCGGCGCGTCGGCGAAGTAGAAGATCCACGCACCGCCGGTCGCCACCGCAATGGCGATCCAGATGGTGTGCTTCAGGACACGCTTGCGGATCTTCTCCCATGTCCAGGGGCCAGAATCGAGCTTCATGCGGGCATTGCGGTCGCCTTCAACCCAGCGCTCTACCACAAGGAAGAGATCGACCCACACGGTCTGCGGACAGGCATAGCCGCACCATGCGCGACCGACAGCCGAGGTTACCAGAAACAGCCCAAAACCAGCCATGACCAGAAGTCCCGCGACGAAGAAGAACTCCTGCGGCCAAATCTCGATGAAGAAGAAATAGAAGCGGCGGTTCGCCATATCGACCAAGACGGCCTGATCTGGAGCGTAGGGACCGCGATCCCACCTGATCCAGGGGGTCAGGTAGTAGATGCCAAGCGTGATCAGCATCACCAGCCATTTGAAACGGCGAAAGCGGCCTTCGGCGCGCTTGGGAAAGATTTTCTTGCGCGCCTCGTAGAGCGGTTCCGGCACCCCTGGGCTTGGGGCGGCTTGCCCCTTGCTGCCATTCTGGCTGGTTTGGTCAAGGCCTCCGGCGGTGTAGAGATTCATTGGCGCAGATCCACTTCTGTGGCTGTCTTCTCCCACTTGCTGCCCCGGCGATCCTTGACATAAATCAAGGGACGCGGAACTCTGGCCGCGCTCATTGTCGCAGTAGATAAGGGGGAGCCATGGCGGTCGCGGAAGCCATGATCATTCATGTTTCGATCGATGCGCCGTGGGACGCCGTGTTCGACTTCGCGCGACGGCCCGAAAACATGGGCGCCTGGGCGGCGGGGCTGGCTGCAGGCCTGCGACCGGCGGGTCCCGAATGGATCGGCGACGGCGGACCGCTTGGGGACATCCGTATCCGATTCGCGTCGGAAAACGATCTCGGGGTGATCGACCATGACGTCACGCTACCGGACGGGACGGTGGTCCATAATGCCTTCCGGATCGTGCCGAATGGCGACGGCGCAGAGGCGATGTTTACCCTCATCCGCCAGGCAGGCATGGACGACGCGGCTTTCAGGTCCGATGCTGCCGCGATCCGGCGTGACCTCGACGCGCTGAAGTCGTTGATGGAAATGCGCAACCCGGAGTAGATTGCGCCTTTCCTATTGTGACTGCCGCCCTAGAATCCAGCGGTATCTGATGCTGTGGGAGAGCTAGATGTCCGCGCTGATCGACGGCCTGAACCTCATCTTGTGGGAGTACGTGCTGGTCTACGGACTGCTCGTCGTCGGCCTCTACTTCACGGTCCGACTCCGGCTGATCCAGTTCCGGCATTTCACCGAGATGTTTCGCGTCCTGCGCAACAGCTCGAACGAAGACAAGGCAGGCATCAGCCCCTTTCAGGCGCTCACCGTCAGCCTCGCTTCACGCGTTGGAACCGGCAATATCGCCGGGGTTGCCGTGGCTCTTTATCTTGGAGGCGCAGGGGCAATCTTCTGGATGTGGATGGTGGCCCTGGTCGGCATGGCGACGGCCTATTCCGAGAGCACGCTCGCACAACTCTACAAGGTCAAGAACGCCGAAGGCATGTATCGCGGTGGACCGGCATTCTACCTGGCGCGCGGACTGCGGGCGCCATGGGCAGGCGGCGTCTTTTCGATTTGCCTGATCCTTTCCTTCGGACTGGTCTTCAATGCAGTTCAAGCGAATTCCATTGCCGATGCGATGGAGGGAGCATTCGGGCTGCCAAAGTTGGCCGTTGGCGTGTTCGTCGCTGTCCTCGCTGGAATCGTCATTTTCGGCGGCATCCGCCAGATTGCGCACGTGGCCCAACTCGTGGTCCCCTTCATGGCGGGCGCGTATCTGCTGACCGCGATCTACGTACTGCTCATCAACTGGTCTGAAGTGCCGGGTGTCTTTGGCAGCATCTTCGCGAGTGCCTTCGGCTGGCAGGAAGCTGCCGGCGGCACGACCGGTGGCGTCATGGCGGCGTTGATGAACGGCGTGAAGCGCGGGTTGTTCTCCAACGAGGCGGGCATGGGTTCCGCGCCCAACATTGCCGCCGTTGCAACGCCCCAGCCACACCATCCGTCGTCCCAGGGCTTCGTACAGGCGCTTGGTGTGTTCATCGATACGATCTTGATCTGCACCGCCACCGCGATTGTGATTCTTCTTTCCGGCGCGCTGGTACCGGAGAGCGGCGTGACGGGGGCTCAGCTGACACAGGCAGCCCTGACTGAGCATCTCGGTAGCGTGGGTGGTCAGTTCATCGCCGTCGCGATCTTCTTCTTCGCCTTCACCTCGATCATCGGCAATTATTCCTATGCGGAGAATGCCATGACGTTTCTGCGCGTGGGGACCGGGCCCGGCATCCTGATCCTGCGAACGGCGGTCTTGCTGATGGTCATCTGGGGAGCCTACGAAACGGTCGCCACGGTCTACAACGCGGCAGATGCCTCCATGGGGCTGATGGCCACGATCAATCTCGTTGCAATCGTGCTCCTATCCGGGACCGTCGCCAAGCTGACGAAGGACTACTTTGCCCAGCGCAAGGCTGGAGACGTCCCGGTTTTCCAAGCCGCAGACTACCCGGAACTGTCGGGGAAGATCGACCAGACGATATGGACGCGCGAGTAGCGCCATTCCCCCAAGAGGAGACCATAGGATGGCCACCAGTGGAGCCGATCACAAGATCGACTACGTCGAGTTCGAGGTGAAGGACGTTGAAAGGGCGAAGACGTTCTACGGGTAGGCCTTCGGGTGGGCCTTCACCGACTACGGACCGGACTACTGCGAATTCAAGGACGGCCGATTGAGTGGGGGCTTTTCCAGATCCCATACGGTCACTCCCAAAGGAGGGCCGCTGGTCATCCTGTTTGCAGCAAATCTGGAGGAGACGCTGTCGCGGGTGGAACATGCAGGCGCGCAGATCTCGCGTCCCATCTTCCCCTTTCCCGGCGGTCGCAGGTTCCATTTCGTAGATCCGGAGGGCTACGAACTGGGGGTATGGTCCGACACATGAAGGCCGCGCCAAAAGACGCGGCCTCTGCTCTATCCGTGCGAAGGCTGACTATTCGCCGCCGCCCAAAGAGTGCACGTAGACAGCCAGCTGCTTCAACGTCTCGTCGCTGAGACGAACGCTCCAGGCGGGCATGACGCCATGCCGCGGAGCCTGGATCTGCCGTGCGATCTCGGCCTCGCCGCTGACCTTCAGCCAGATGGCATCGGCAAGGTTGGGGGCGCCCAACTCTCGATCCCCCTCGCCTGCCTCGCCATGGCACGAAGCACAGTTGTCAACATAAAGCTGCTTGCCGGGCTCAACCATTGCAGGGTCGCGAGGGGTCCCGCTGAAGCTGACGACATAGGCCGCGACCTGACGGACCTCTTCGGGCTGGAGCATGTCCGCGAAGCTCGGCATCTCCGAGAACCGGGTATCTGCATCGACTCCGTCACGGACGCCGTGCGAGATCGTGTGGTAGATGGCGTTGATGTCGCCACCCCAGAGCCATTCGTCGTCGTTCAGGTTTGGGTATCCCTGCCCGCCCACGGCACCGGTACCGTGGCACTGGACGCAGTTGACGCGAAACGCAGACGCGCCCCCGGCCGTAGCAAACTGTGCAAGCTGCGGATCGGCGAGGATCTCCTCGAGTGAAACCTTGGAGATCTTCTCCAGGATTGCCCCTTGCGCCACCCGCGCGCCTTCCATCTCGCCCGCCAGTTCACCACGACTGGAGTAGTTCAGGACGCCCTTGGTGGCTTCGTTGACGAGCGGCCATGCCGGGTAGAGGATCATATAGCCCAACGACCAGACGATGGTGGCGTAGAAGCTCCACACCCACCAGCGTGGCATCGGGTTGTTGAGTTCGCGGATGCCGTCCCACTCGTGGCCGGTTGTTTCGACGCCGCTGATCTCGTCTATTTGCTTGTCCGCCATCTCTCATTCCTCCTTCAGAGGGATCTGCGCGGCATCTTTTGCAAGAGCCTTCGCGCCGGGGCGCAGGGTGAAAAGTACGACGCCGATGAAGAAGAGAGTCATGCTGAGCAGCGCCCAACTGTCGGCGAACTGTCGGAGTGCAGTGTAGAGTTCCATTTCAGCCTCCTCACCGATAACCGGCTGCATCGTCATAGGTGGAAAAGTCGACCAGGGTGCCGAGCATCTGAAGGTAAGCGACGAGCGCATCCATCTCCGTCAGTTGCGCCGCGTTACCATCGAAGTCGCCGATTTTGGCCTTAGGGTAGCGCTCGCTGATGCCCGATGTATCGGCGTTTGGATCGGCCTGCGCCTTGAGGTCCACTTGTGCGTTCTCCAGCATGTCGTCGGTATAAGGCACGCCTACCGCCCGATTGGCCTTGAGATCCATCGTGACATTGTTCACCTGGAGCGGCGTGTCCTTGAGGAAGGCGTAGCTTGGCATGACCGATTCGGGCACGACCGAGCGGGGTTCGATCAGGTGCTGCACGTGCCATTCGTTCGAATAGCGGTCGCCGACGCGGGCCAGATCCGGCCCGGTGCGCTTTGATCCCCACTGGAACGGATGATCGTACATGGATTCCGCAGCAAGGCTGTAGTGGCCATAGCGCTCGACCTCATCCCGGAAGGGACGGATCATCTGGCTGTGGCAGGTATAACAGCCTTCACGGATGTAGATGTTGCGGCCGGCCAGTTCGAGCGGAGAGTAGGGCCGCATGCCATCTACCTTCTCGATCGTGTTCTCCAGATAGAAGAGAGGCACGATTTCCACGATCCCGCCGATCGACACCACGAACAGGGAGCCGACCAGAAGGAGTGTCGCGTTGCGCTCGACGAAATGATGCTTGTCTAGGATACCCATCAGCTTTGTCCTTATTCGGCCGGCTGCAGCGCTGCCGCGGGTGCTGCACCCGGAAGCCTTTCGCGCCGCTCGTAGCCGAGGATTGTCATGGTGACATTGAAGGCCATGATCAGTGCACCCAGGAGGAACATCCCGCCGCCGACGGCCCGAAGGACGTAGTAGGGGAACATGGCTGAGACCGTTTCGGCGAACGAGTAGACGAGGAAGCCCTGGTCGTCATATTCGCGCCACATCAGACCCTGCTGCACGCCGGCAACCCACATAACGGCCGCGTAGACCACGATGCCAAGCGTTGCGAGCCAGAAGTGCCAGTTCACGAGCGCCAGACTGTAGAGCCGGTTGCGGTTCCAGAGCTTGGGCACAAGGAAGTAGATCGCGCCGAAGGTGATCATGCCGTTCCAGCCGAGTGCGCCAGAATGGACATGGCCGATCGTCCAGTCGGTGTAGTGGCTGAGCGAGTTGACGGCCTTCACCGACATCATCGGGCCTTCAAAGGTAGCCATGCCGTAGAAGGCGACTGCAATCACCATCATGCGCACGATCGGATCGGTCCGGATGCGATCCCAGGCGCCCGAAAGGGTCATCAGACCGTTGATCATACCGCCCCAGGAAGGCATCCAGAGCATGATGGAGAAAACCATGCCGAGCGTCTGCGCCCAGTCGGGCAGCGCCGTGTAGTGGAGGTGGTGCGGGCCCGCCCAGATGTACATGAAGATCAGTGCCCAAAAGTGGATGATCGACAGCCGGTAGGAATACACGGGCCGATTCACCTGCTTCGGGATGAAGTAGTACATCATTCCAAGGAAGCCGGCGGTCAGGAAGAAACCGACCGCGTTGTGGCCGTACCACCACTGCGTTAGTGCATCCTGGACGCCAGAGAAGGCCGAATAGCTCTTCACGCCGAGGAAGGAGACGGGAACTGCAAGGTTGTTGACAACATGCAGCATCGCGATGGTGACGATGAAGGCGAGGTAGAACCAGTTCGCCACATAGATATGGGGCTCCTTGCGCCGCAGAATCGTGCCGAGGAAGACGACCAGATAGGCCACCCAGACGATGGTGAGCCAGATGTCGACATACCATTCCGGCTCTGCGTACTCGCGGCTTTGCGTGATGCCGAGCAGGTAGCCGGTGGCCGCCATGACGATGAACAACTGGTAGCCCCAGAAGACGAACCACCCGAGATTGCCGCCGAAGAGCCGGGCGCGCGAGGTACGCTGGACAACGTAGAACGAGGTCGCGATCAGTGCGTTGCCACCAAAGGCGAAGATGACTGCCGAAGTGTGCAGCGGCCGCGTACGCCCGAAGTTCAGCCATGGCTCGATGTTGAGATCGGGAAACGCGAGTTGCAGGGCCACAACCACCCCGACCAGGAACCCCACGACGCCCCAGAAGACCGTGGCGATCACGCCATATTTCACGACTTCGTCGAAATACTCCGACTGGCGCCCAGCCTTCTGCACAGCAACAGCCGGTGCGAAGGTCACCCGCCGGACCATCACGACGGCGCCGGCAAAGAGCG
>DASYHX010000600.1:0-2995 GCA_035998065.1 Pseudorhizobium sp. | reverse complement strand
GGATCTTCGAAGCGGAAGGCACGGCCGTGTCCGCGGTCGCCATCCACCCATCCGTGCACCTTGTAGCCGGAGGATTCAATCGCCGTCACGCGCCGCTTCAGCGCCTCTGGTGATGCGGCACGATAGGCGACGTGGCCGATCCCGGTCCGGTGGTGACGCGTCAGCTTCAGCGAGTGGAACTCGTAGTCGTCCCAGGCGCGCAGGTAGGCCGAGTTCTCATCCTCGGCCGAAAGCTTGAGACCGTAGACCCGCGTGAAGAAGTCGAGGCTTTCGACGTAGCGGTCAGTGTACATCTCCACGTGACCGAGATGGGCGATGTCGAAGCACTGTTCCATGAAAGCCTCCTCACAGTTCGTCGACGGTGCGCGGAAAGATTGACTGGAATCCTTCTGCATATTTGCAATCTCGACCGCCGGACTGCCCACCGGAATTGCGCTTGAAGTGATTAGCGCGGTTGATCGCAACCCGCGTATAGTACTCCCACAGGTGCTCCTGCCCCTCCATGCATTCGATGGCAGCGCGCTTCTTCTCCCAGACCGGCGTGATGTCGAGGAAGGTATCCGGCTTCCACCCCATCTGTTCCGTCTGGTGGGGCTCGAAGAGGTAGAGCTGTGGGGCGCCGAGAACCTTCTCGCCCGGATTATGGCCCCACGCCTGAGCGACCATCCGGCATTCGAGCGCCACCTGCGTCGCATACATATGATCGGTATTATAGGGATCGTATTGGGAGTGGCTCAGCATAAAGCGCGGCTGAACCTTGCGGATCACGTCCACCAGCGCATTTTTATTGTCGCGGCTCAGCTCGAGCGGGTAGTCGCCAAGATCCATGCAGACGAGATCATGTACGCCAAGGGCTTTGGCAGCACGCTCGGCTTCGGCACGACGGGCATCCTTCACCCGCTCCAGTGTCATCCCCTCCTGCTTCCAGAGCTTTGCGCTCTCGCCACGTTCACCAAAGGACAGGCAGACGACGGTGACGTTGTAGCCAAGTTGAGCATGCAGTGCGACGGCACCGCCACAGCGCCAGACGAAGTCGGCGGCATGGGCGCTGATGACGAGGGCGGTTTTCGGTACCGCGCTGGTATTTCCTGACATTTGCATCCTCCTGAACCCAAAGAGAGCATCGCCTGCGACGCATTGGCAGGCAAATGGAAAAGGCGCTCCGCGTCATAAGGTGCGGCTATAGACAGTGGCCGAACTGCGCGGCTTGTGTAAGCATGCCGCTGGCGAAGGAGGAGGCCATCGATGACCGCATGCAGTGGTGAGATACCGAACGCTATTGGCTTCGTTGGCTTCGGAGAGGCAGCGCACGCCTTTGCATCCGGATGGCAGCACGCGGAGGCAAAGGACATCCGCGCTTATGACGTGAAATTGGGGGATCCGAAGGCTGCAGCGCTGGTTCTGGAGCGATGCCGCGAGACCCACGTCGTGCCGATGAAGCAGATGAATCGGGCGCTGGATCGTGTAAGGCTCGTCTTCTGCCTGGTAACAGCCGACCAGGCATTTTCGGCAGCCTGTGCCGGCGCAGATCACCTGCCCTCGGGCGCCTTTTGGCTTGATGCCAACTCCTGTGCGCCGCAGACAAAACAGAGGGCTGCTGACGTCATTGAACGCGCTGGTGGGAGATATGTTGATGTGGCGGTGATGGCACCGGTATACCCCATGCGTCACCAGGTACCGCTTCTCCTCTCCGGTCCCCATGCAATGGAGGCTGCTGCAGCGATCGAGGCGTTGGGGATGCGTCCGAAGGTTCTGGGCGAAAGGGTAGGGGATGCCTCCAGCGTCAAGATGCTTCGCTCCGTCATCGTCAAGGGGCTGGAGGCGCTGACGGCGGAATGCCTTCTCGCAGCGCGTCGTGCGGGCGTCGAGGATGCGGTTCTGGCATCGCTTCAAGACTCGGATCCCGGAATCGACTGGCGCGTACGTGGCTCCTACAACATGGAACGGATGATGGTGCATGGTGCGCGGCGGGCGGCCGAGGTGGAGGAAGTCTGTATGACCTTGCGGCACTTCGGGCTGCCCGACTGGATGAGCCGTGGAACCGTGGAGTGGCAGCGTGCCGTTGCGAGCCTTGGTGTAGATCCTGGAGCCGATGATCTGGCGAAGCGCTTGGATGCACTTCTGGCGAGGCTGACATGCCCCGAAACCTGAGACACCTCAGGCTTTTGGTCGCGGTTGCCGAACTGAAGTCGGTGACGCTGGCTGCAGAAGAATGGCATGTGTCTCAGCCTGCGGTGACCCAAGCTCTGAACAAGCTCGAGTTCCACGCGGGCGGTGCCCTCTTCGAGCGCAGCAGGACCGGGCTCTTCCCGACGTCCCGAGGCGAAATCCTGTTGAGGCGCGTGGTTGGTGCATTTGGTCTGCTCGATCCGATCGCGAAGTTGATCTCCCCCCGCCTTCTAACCTCTCTCACATATCCGCAACTCCAGGCGCTGGTCGCCGTCAGCGAGAACGAGAACTTTTCGCTGGCCGCGCGTCAGCTTGGCCTGGCCCAGCCGACGGTGCATCGTGCCGTGACCCAAATTGAACGGGAGGCGGCTCGCAGCCTGTTCGAGCGGACCGCCTTCGGGATCATTCCGACACGGCTGTGCCAATCTTTCGCACGGGCGGCCCGGTTGGCGATCTATGAGTTCGATCAGGCGGATGCGGAACTTGCGGAACTCGACGGCGGCGAGGCCGGTTCGCTCGTCATTGGAGCCATGCCTCTGTCACGCTCGGTCCTTCTGCCATCGGCGCTGGCGAGGTTTAGACAGTGCTACAGGGACATGGCGGTGCGTGTGGTGGATGGACCCTATCAAGGCTTGCTGGGCGACCTGCGCAGAGGCAGCATCGATTTCCTCGTCGGGGCCTTGAGGGATCCCGCCCCAATAGGTGACATCGTCCAAATCCCGCTTTTCGAGGACAGACTTGCACTCTTGTCGCGCCCAGATCTGAAGTTGGTATTGTTGGTAAATTTTTTTTTAGTGTTTGTATTGTCGTTTGTTTGGGTTTTTTT
>DASYHX010000230.1:0-9956 GCA_035998065.1 Pseudorhizobium sp. | reverse complement strand
TCCTGGGAAGTTGCCCACGACCTCCCGCTGTCCCGTCTCCAGTTGCAGCAGGTAGACGCGGGGCTGGTCGCCCTCGAAGGACATGTAGGTGACCTCCTGCCGGTTCGGCGAGAAGCGCGGTGTCAGCACGATGTCATTGCCGTTGGTCAACTGGCGGACGTTGAATCCGTCCTGGTCCATGATGGCAAGTTGGCGCTGGCGCGCGGTCTTGGGCCCGCTTTCGGAGACGAAGACGACCCGCGTATCGAAGTAGCCCTTCTCGCCCGTGATGCGCTCGTAGATCGCATCCGCGATGATGTGGGCGACGCGACGCCAGTTTTCCGGCTGAGTAAAGAACTGCTGTCCCGTCATCTGCTGGCCGGCGAACGTATCCCACAGCCGGAACTCAGCACGCAGGCGGCCATCGCCCTCACGGGTAACGCGACCGGTGACGAGAGCCTGCGCATTGATGACTTTCCAGTCCTCGAACCGCGGCTGCTGGTCGGGGTTGGAGATCTTCTCGATAAAGGCGGCCTTGTTGACGGGCGCAAACAGCCCGGATCGCTGCAGGTCCGCGGCAATCACCTGGCTGATCTGGGCACCTAGTTCGTTGCCTGACTGAAAATCGGTGATGGCGATTGGCAGCGGCTCGACATTGCCCTTGTTGATGTTGATCTCCACCAGCGCGTGAGCCGGGACGAAGGACATCGCCATCCCCGCAAACGCGATCATCAGGCGGATGAAAGAACGTTTCATCATAGTTTCAGCCTTTCAGCTTTTACAGCATTTCGCTGGGGTCGAAGTTCACGACAACCTCGCTCCAGGCATCGTATTTCTCGACAGGAAGGTTCTTGAACGGCGCCGAGCGCATGACGGCGCGGAGCGCACTGCCTTCGAGCGTCCGCCGGGCCGTGTCCGAGCCCCCGCTTGCCGACACTTCTGGGCGACCAATGATCTGGCCGCTTTCATCGAGACTCATCCGGACGGTGATGATGACGCCCTCGGCGCCTTCGATCCCGGCAATGATCGACCAGTTGTTCTGGATCTGGCCGCGCAAGGCGTCCATTTCGCTCTGGCTGAGTGTCGAGCCGCTGGTGGTCTTCTTGCCACCCAGCGCCGCCGTCTCCGTTGAGCGTTTGGCGCCACCGCCGGCGGCTTCTTGCTTGTTCAGCAAGGCTGCAATCTCGTCGGCGTTGAAGTCGCTTTCCTTCGATGAGGCAGACTTGGCAGTCTCCTGCTTCTTGTCGGCGACCTTCTTGTCCGTTGGCTTCTCCGCCGCCTTGGGAGTTTCCGGCTTCTTCTCAGCCGGTTTCTCGACGGGCTTTGCCTGCTCCTTCGGCGGCTCCGGTTTCGGACGTGCGGCGGGCACGGGAACTGTATCCGGCAGCGGGATCTCTTCGGCAACCGTCTCTTCCGGCACCGGCTCCTGCGTGGGTTCCGGCGTCGGCGCGGGCGTAATCGGCGGCGTGGGCTCCGGAAGGGCCGCAACTTCGGTCGGCTTCGGCGCCGTTTCCTCCGGCACGATATCCTTGATCTGGTTCGTTTCCGTCGTCGGGTTCGGCAGCGGCTTTTCCGACTTCTCCGGCGCCGCGGCGACTTCCGTTTCGACCGGCTTCTTGGCAGGTGTCGGAGGGGCCTTCAGGTCCACGTCGTTGTCGCCTGCATTTTCCGCATTCTCAACGATGTTGGGCTTGCTGGTCGGCACGGGTGCCGCCTTCTCCGCAAGCGGCGCCTTCTTGTCCCCCTGCTGGATCTGGGTGATCGACTCGACCGGGATGATGTCGACCGGCAGCGCCTCCACATCGGCCACGTCGAAGGACGCAGGCGTGCCGAGAGACACGAGCGCGAATCCGAGCACCATGGTGTGGAGAACCAGCGATGTCCCGAGACTTACCTTCATCGCGACCTGATCACTGCTCCTGTTCCTGTAGGGTCACAAGACCGATGTTCTTGAACCCGGCAGACGAAATCCGTGCCATGACCTGCATGACAACGCCGTAGGCTGCAGCGGTATCGCCGCGCACATAGATGCGTTCGCTATAGCCCGTGGTGGCGATCGCCTCGAGCTTCGGCACCACTTCATCGAGACCGATGGCCGTCTCCTGCAGGTAGATCTCCCCGGCCGGATTGACGGAAACGGTGATCGGCTGGGTATCCGAGTTCATAGCCTTCGCCTGCGTCTCCGGCAGGTCGATCGGCACGCCGACGGTCATCATCGGCGCAGCCACCATGAAGATGATCAGAAGCACCAGCATGACGTCCACGAGTGGCGTGACGTTGATCTCGCTGATGGCACCGCCGCGACGACCGCGACGACCGCGACGACCGCCGCCTGATGACTTGGCTCCTCCGGCAGACATACCCATGGATGATTGCTCCTTGACCCGACCGCGCCGTTACTGGGCCGCTTGGCGCGGCTGCAGCTTCTCGTCGATCTGCCTTGACAGGATGGCTGAAAACTCGTCGGCAAAACCTTCCATGCGGGCGGAGAGCTTTGCAGCATCGCCCATGAACTTGTTGTAAGCCATGACTGCCGGAATGGCGGCCACGAGGCCGATTGCGGTTGCAAGCAAGGCTTCCGCGATACCCGGCGCCACGACGGCCAGATTGGTTGATTTCGATCCCGCGATCGCTTGGAACGAGGTCATGATACCGACGACCGTACCGAAGAGGCCAATGAAGGGGCCGGCAGAGCCGATCGTTGCCAGGGAGCCCAGACGGGCTTCATAAGCTTCGCTTTCGCGCGCCATGGTGACGTCCATCGCCCGGTCGATCCGCATCTGCAACCCGATCGGAGAACGCGCCCCCCGCTCGAAGCTCTTCTTCCATTCACGCATGGCGGCGACGAAGATCGCCGCGAGGCCTCCGTTCTGCCGCTCCGCAAGCGTCCGATAAAGCTCTTCAAGTGACTGGCCGGACCAGAACACCTGCTCGAACTGATCGAACTGACGTTTGGCCTTGCCGAAGCTGACATACTTGTCGATGACAATCGCCCAGGTCCAGATCGATGCGCCGAGCAAGCCGATCATGACCAGCTTGACGACCAGACCTGCCTGCATGAACAGCGCCCAGAGACTGACGTCATGGGCCGCGGCAGCCAAACCTACTTCTTCCATCTACCTAATCCCCGAATCCAAACGCCCGGCACAGGACCGGGCGGGTTCAAAAGCGCTCTCGCGAGATCTGTATGGCCGCTGAATGCGCTCTTCTACCCCAAGGTGCCTGAGCTTTCAGCCTTGGCTTCTCGCTTTCAAATTTGGTCAAAGGAAGGCGTGCATTGCACAAATTCCTTGGAGTTCAG
Source organism: Pseudorhizobium sp. (assembly GCA_035998065.1). Classification (GTDB taxonomy): domain Bacteria; phylum Pseudomonadota; class Alphaproteobacteria; order Rhizobiales; family Rhizobiaceae; genus Neorhizobium. The sequence goes on along the minus strand of DASYHX010000230.1, from coordinate 6,676 downwards.
TAAGACCCGATTATGGTTAAGGATGTGTTATCGCGAACAACTTCTCCTGTCGGATGCATGGATGGAACAGCTGCTTAAAGTGAACGGCATCATGAAGCTTGCCCGGTCTTTGATTGTTGCGTTGCCGGTGGCCAGCCTTGCCCAGGCTGCCTCACTTGCCCAGACCGTATCCGACCTCCCCCAGGTTCAAGGCGAGTGCGTCATCACAACAATCACGAACATTCATCCGCGGCTGGGAAACCACCCAGGGGATGATCCGACCTTTAGGTCCGGCACCGTCGTGGAGTTCGCCAACGGGGGCCGCCAGGTGTCGTACGAGCGGGTGGAGACAATTCTCGCATCAAGACCAGGTGATGAGGTGAAGATGTGCCTCGGTTTCATTCCGGGCGAATGCCCTACCGGGGACGAGCGGGGCCGTGAGTATCGTGTGTTGAACATGCGAACTGGCGAAAGCTGGGACCTGCCCGATTCCGCTCACTACTGCGGCGGCGCTTGAACGCCGAGGAACTTCTGCGCGATCGCCTCGGGCAACCGCCGTGGCCGGCCGTGCCGGTTGATCACCGCGATCACCACCCTGGCCACGATCAAGAGGGTTTGCCCCCGCCGGATCTCCTGATTGAGCACCATCTTGGCCCCACCGGCCTTTTCGGTGGCCGTCAGGATCGTCAGAACATCGTCCATCTTCGCCGGCAGTTTGAAATCGATTTCCATCCTGTGTACGACGAAGACGAGGCCTTCCTCATCACTCGTTAGCAGATTGCTCTGCTGGCAGCCGAGGCAACGGAGGTAGTCCGTCCGTCCGCGTTCCAGGAAGTGCAGATAGCGGGCGTGGTAGATCAGTCCGGAGAAGTCGGTGTCCTCATAGTAGACGCGCTGGACGAGCCGATGACCGGCTTCAGTCAGTTCTCCGGAAAGAAGAAGTTTCTCATCTGTCATCGTGATGCCTTAGTGGACCGTCCTGATTGGAGATGGCAGTAGCGCCATCACGGGTATAGTGTTCCTGTCACAAATCGGCCCTATCTCACAACCGGGATCCAAAACCAGCGGAGTTCAATGATGAAGATTGCAGTTCTTGGCGGCGATGGGTTCGTTGGCTGGCCCACATCGCTCCATCTATCCGAGGCGGGCCACGAGATCCACATTCTCGACAACCTGTCCCGCCGTTGGATCGACACGGAACTGGGCGTTCAATCGCTGACGCCAATGGACTCGATCCAGGAGCGAACCCGCGTCTGGCATGCGGAAACGGGGCGCCGAATCCACTTCCACCTGATCGATCTGGCGAGGGATTACGAGCTTCTGAAGGGATGGCTCGCAAAGAACCGTCCCGATGCGATTATCCACTTCGCAGAGCAGCGGGCCGCGCCCTATTCCATGAAGAGCGACCGCCACAAGAACTATACGGTCAACAACAACGTCAATGCGACGCACAACCTGCTGAATGCGATGGTGGAGCTCGATCTAGACGCCCATCTCGTGCATCTCGGCACCATGGGCGTGTACGGCTACTCCACGGTCGGCGCCGCCATTCCGGAGGGTTATCTTCCCGTCGGGATCGAGACCATGGACGGTCGAACGATCAGCCAGGAAATCCTATACCCCAGCAATCCCGGCTCCATCTACCACATGACCAAGTGCCTGGATCAGCAGCTCTTTGCCTTCTACGCCAAGAATGACGGCCTCCGCATTACCGACCTGCATCAGGGCATTGTCTGGGGCACCAACACGGAACAGACGCGCCGGCATCTTCAGCTCGTCAACCGCTTCGATTACGACGGCGATTACGGCACGGTGTTGAACCGTTTCCTGATCCAGGCCGCGATCGGCTACCCGCTGACCGTCCACGGCACAGGCGGCCAGACCCGCGCCTTTATTCACGTCCAAGATTCGGTGCGTTGCATCGAGATCGCGCTCAACAACCCGCCGCAGCGCGGTGGACGCGTCGAGATCTTCAACCAGATGACGGAAACGCACCGCGTGCGCGATCTGGCCGAGATGATCTCGAAGATGACCGGCGCCGAGATCGCCTGGCTGCCGAACCCGCGCAAGGAGGCGCCGGAGAACGACCTGGTGGTCAAGAACGAGAAGTTCCTCAGTCTCGGACTGGAGCCGACGACACTCAAGGAAGGTCTGCTGAAGGAGATCGTCGACGTGGCGAAGAAGTTCGCCTACCGCGTTGATCGTTCGCGCGTTCCGGCCGTTTCTGCCTGGACCAGGGACATTGCCGCCAAGGTGGAACACGATCCTGAAGGCAAGCGGCTGAAATCGGTGTCTTGATGGCAATCGGTCGCGGCCACAATGGCATCCACCTCGCCTCCCCTGCCGGCAGCGATCGTGCCTTTGTCACGCTCGTCACCAATGCCGACTATTCGAAGGGAGCAACGGCGCTTGCCAATTCGCTGCGACACACAGGCACGGCGGCCGACGTCGTCGTGCTTCATACCGGCGCCGTGGATGCCGAGAATCTCCAAGGCCTCGCCAGTGGCGGCTGCCGGCTCGTGGAGGTCGATCACCTGCCTCTGTCGGATGCGTTCAACGAACGGCACGCCCGCAGGAATGTCCACGGTACGGCACCTTTCACCAAGGGACGCAAGCCGGACTTCCACACGCCGCTCGACAACTTCTGCAAGCTGCGGCTCTGGCAGCTGACAGACTACCGCACCTGCATTTTCATCGATGCCGATGCGATCGTGCTCAGAAACGTCGACAAGCTGTTCGACTACCCGGAGTTCTCTGCCGCCCCGAACGTCTATGAGAGCCTTGCCGACTTTCACCGGCTGAACTCGGGGGTCTTCGTTGCCAAACCGTCGATGGTAACCTTCGAGCGGATGCTGGAACAACTGGATGAGCCGGGGGCCTTCTGGCCCCGCACCGACCAAACCTTCCTGCAGACGTTTTTCCCCGACTGGCACGGCCTGCCGGTTTTCATGAACATGCTGCAGTATGTTTGGTTCAGCATGCCCGAGCTTTGGGACTGGAACAGCATCTCTGTGGTGCACTACCAGTACGAGAAGCCTTGGGAAGAAGACCACCCGAAGGCTGAAGCGCTCAAGCCGCTGGTCGACCTGTGGCACGATGTTTATCAGGGGCGAGCGCCTGATTTTTCCACTTTGGCTAACCCCGGTAAACTGCCGTGAGGGTCCTGGTCTCCGGCGGCACGGGGTTGGTCGGTCGCTACATCGTCAATGGTCTTTTGACGGCGGGGTACGACGTCAGCGTGGGCGGGCGCACCCCGCCCCTGCCCGACTGGTTCGTGCGTCCGGTCGAATTCCGGCCACTGACGCTCGATCCAGGCCGTAACCAGCGAGCCGTATTCCGTGGAGTGGAGGGGTACGTCCATGCTGCCTTCGATCATCTGCCGGGCCGCTATCGCGATGGCGAGGGTGACGATCCTGCCCGTTTCCGCCTGCTGAACGTCGACGGCACCATAAGGCTGTTGGAGGATGCGAAATCTGCTGGCGTGCATCGTGCGGTATTCTTGTCCAGCAGGGCAGTCTATGACGGCCTTCCGGAAGGAAGAACTCTTGATGAGACTGCCGCTCTCGCCCCGACATCGCTCTACGGTCGGGTCAAGCTTGAGTCCGAGCAGGCGGTGAAACATCTCGGTGAGACGGATTTCGTAATCGCAAGCCTACGCCTGACAGGCGTCTATGGTGGCCTTCGTCCGAACAAGTGGGATGGGCTTTTCACCGACTACCTTGCTGGAAAACGCATTGCGTCACGAGTGGCTTCTGAAGTGCACGGGCGCGACGTCGCCCTCGGCGTGCAGTTGATCCTGAAGGCTGAAGCCAGCAACGTCGGCGGAGAGGTGTTCAACATGTCGGATATTCTGGTCGATCGTGATGATATCCTTGCGTCTCTGCAGGCAGCCACCGCATCGAACCATCCGCTCCCCGCTCGATCGGATCCGGACGCCGTGAGAGTGATGCCGACGCAGAAACTGGCAGCTCTAGGCTGGCACCCAGGCGGAAAGCCGCTGCTGAACAAGACCTTGGAGGCCTTGGCAAAAGCACACGCAGCCGCTTAGCGCTGGAGCCGCCTCGTTACTTGCCGCTCGTCTTCTTCAGCTCCGACTGGCTCTTCAGCACCCGGTCGCCGTCCTCCTGCTTGATCAGAAAAGCCGGCTCTTCCTTGTCCGCCTTGCGCTTCACCTTCGTGCCTTTGATGGTGCGCTCGACATCGCTCGTGAACCGCTCTTTCGCAGTCCCCTCAGCCTTGTTCGCACCCCATTTCCACTCGACGTCGTCGCCGACCGCAATTTTAGCCATCTCGTTCTCCTTGTGCAGATGGCAGAACCACTCAGGCCGATCACTCGTTCCCCAACTCCAGAACAACAAGTTCCGGTCGGTTGCCGATGCGCACCGGAATTGCCGAGCATCCGAGGCCACGGGAGACAACGAGATGGCGTGATCCCGCCTGATAAACGCCGGCCGGATAGAGCGCGGATCCAGGTGAGGCGGAAAACGGGCGCCAGCCGAAAAGGTTGATCTGCCCACCATGGGTGTGGCCACTCAGGGTGAGTGCCACCCTATCGTCGAGAATATGGAAGATATCGGGTTCATGCGCGAGCAGGATCACCGGTGCATCATCCTGCACATCGCGGAGTGTCGCCTCAATGTCGTCGACGCCGCGCATGCGGGAGCGTCCCTCCCTTTCATCCCGCAGCAGTGCCAACTGATCTCCCAAGCCTGCCAGCCAGAAGTGTCCGCCCTCCTTCTCGATCCGCACTGCACGGTTGACGTAGACGGCAATGCCCGCCGCCTCCAGCGCCCGCACCACCATCGGCATCTGCGTCGGGTCCTGCTGAAACGCGGCGTCTTCCCAGTAATCATGATTACCGAGAATGGCATGTACGCCCAGAGGTGCTGCCAGCGTTCCGAGCACCGGAGCCCATTCGGACGGTTCAAGACGGTCGGTGGCCAGCGTCATCCCGGAAAGATAATCCCCAAGCAGCAGAATGATGTCAGGCTTCGTATCCCGGACCTGAGCGCAGATCCCTTCGATCCGACTGCGGTTCATCCAGGGCTCGCAGGCATGGAGATCAGCCACCAGACAGGCCCGCAGATGGAGGCCCTTTGGCCACCTGTCGGGCGTCAGCCGGTAGTGCGTGATACGCGGGCGGGCCAAGACTTCGCTGACGGGATACGCAACCGCCGCTGCCAGGCCGGCAAAGCCAAGGCCGGCCAGCTTCAGCAAACCCCGGCGCGTGATCAATCGTCGTCCTCGAGCGTCAGCCTGAATTGTGCAGCCTCCAGATCCTTCGGCGGCTGCAGGCCAAGATGCTTCCATGCCGTTGCCGTCAGCACCCTCCCCCTCGGCGTCCGCTGGATGAAGCCCTGCTGGATCATGTAGGGTTCGATGATGTCCTCGATGGCATCGCGCGGCTCCGAGAGCCCAGCGGCGATGGTCTCGATCCCCACCGGCCCGCCGCCGAAGTTCACGCCGATCATTGTCAGGTAACGCATGTCGAGTTGGTCGAGGCCCATGTTGTCGACGAGGAGCCTTGTCAGCGCTTCATCTGCGATCTCGCGGGTCACGGCCTCCGCCCGTGCCACTTCTGCAAAGTCACGCACACGGCGCAACAGCCGACCGGCGATGCGCGGCGTACCGCGGGCGCGCCGTGCGATCTCGCGGGCCCCTTCGTCCGTCATTCCGAGTCCCATAAGCCGCGCGCCGCGGCGCACGATGGATTCGAGTTCCTCCACGGTATAGAACGACAGCCGCACCGGAATGCCGAAGCGGTCGCGCAGCGGCGTCGTCAAGAGCCCGAGGCGCGTGGTCGCCGCCACCAGCGTGAATTTTGACAGGTCGATCTTCACGGACCGCGCCGCCGGTCCCTCACCGATGATCAGGTCGAGTTGGAAGTCCTCCATCGCCGGATAGAGGATTTCCTCGACAGCCGGGCTCAGTCGGTGGATCTCGTCGATGAAGAGCACATCGCGCTCTTCCAGGTTGGTCAGGAGCGCCGCAAGATCGCCCGCCTTGGCGATGACCGGGCCGGAGGTCGAGCGAAAGTTGACACCGAGTTCCTTCGCCATGATCTGCGCCAACGTCGTCTTGCCGAGGCCGGGCGGGCCGACGAAGAGCACGTGGTCCAGCGCCTCGCCGCGGTTTCTGGCCGCCTCGATGAACACCTTCAGGTTAGCGCGCGCTTCCGCCTGCCCGGTGAACTCGTCCAGCGTCTGCGGGCGCAGCGTGACGTCGAGGTCTTCTCCCCGCTTGTCCGGCGATATCAGGCGGGCGGCATCACTCATTGGGGCATGTCCATTCAAAACCGTTGTCGTTCAATACACGAAGGGCGGGCGGTTTGACACCGTTGCCATCGTCAGCGTGCCAGTTCCTTCAGGCCGAATCGGATCAGCTTGGCGCTGTCGGCTCCCTCGCCCGCCGTCTTCATGGCAGCCGCGACAGCGTTCGCTGCCTGGTCACGCGAATAGCCCAGATTGGTGAGCGCCGAAACGGCATCGGAGATCGGCGCCGCGGCCACACCCTCGCCCAGTTCCTGTTTGAACCCGATGCCGCTGGACGCCTCGCCGGCGAAGGCGGGTGCCTTGTTCTTCAGCTCCGTGACAATGCGAACTGCCACTTTCGGGCCGACGCCCGGCGCCCGAGACACAGCCGTCTTGTCCTGCAGCGCAATGGCGTTGGCCAGCTCCGACGGCGTCAGCGTCGAGAG
>DASYHX010000591.1:0-7067 GCA_035998065.1 Pseudorhizobium sp. | reverse complement strand
GGCTGAACTGCCTGTGAAAAAGTCACCATTTTCCCCTGGCGGCACGATGGACTTGTCATCAAACACCATGTCGTGCAGCTGCTGCACGGCAGCAACCGCCTCGGGCTTGTCGAAGCCGCATTCCTGGTTGGTCCACACGTCACCACCATAGGCGCGGATTGGTGGCATCAGCGCGTGCATGATACGGGTTTCGTAGCCTTGCCCGTCCTTGAACTCGAAACCCCATTTCCCTGTGCCATCAGCTAACGCTTTCGCCACCTCCTGGAACTTGCCCATATCCCACTCGCCCTTCGCCGCGAGCGTATACGGATCCTCCAGGCCCGCCTGGTCGAACAAGTCCTTGTTATAGAATATGACGAAGGGTGAGGTGGAAAACGGTACGCCCCATACTTTCCCGTCGCCGCTCCACAGGCCCATGGCCGGCTCCGAGAAATCGGGGAGATCGTAGCCTTCGTCGCTCTTCAATGTCGGAGAAAGGTCCTCCAGGACCCCGGCCCCGGCGAAGGTCGGGGCTGCATCTTCCATCATCCAGCCTGCATCCGGAGGATTGCCGCCGGCTAGCTGAAATGTCAGCTTCTGTGTATAGTCGCCAGCGGGAATTGTCTCAAACCTGACGGAAACATCGGGGTGAGTTTCCTTGAAGCTGTCTGCCATACCATTGAGCAGGGCAAGATGGGCGTCATTACCCGTCCACACCGTGAAGCGGAGTTCGGCTGCTGCAAGCGCCGACGACATCATTGCCAGCGCCATCGTCGACAGGGTTATGCTGCTTATGATCGGTTTCATGACTTCTCCTCCCATGGTTTTACCGTTCGTCAGGGTGCTGGCATCTCCCTGCAAGCACCTGTGTGACCCAAAGCCAGTCGGGGCTGCGGCCAGCCCTTTGCGCCTGACTGAAACGTGAGAAGTGAGCCGGCCAATGGCTCTCCTTCCGCCCCAGCCGCCATCGTCGTGACCACCAAGGCCGACAAGTCGGCTCCACAGAAGGCAAGATTGGTGGGACGAGAAACCGGCAGTTGTATCGCCTCCATCTCCCGCCCCAGGGGATCGAGCCTGATGATCAGGCCAGCATCGATAGCAGCAAACCAGTAGCAGCCATCAGCATCCACCGCCGCCCCATCGGGGCGGCCTCTCGACACGTGATGGAAGACCCGGCGGTTCTCCAGACTTCCTGCTTCCACGTCGAAGTCGTAGGCCCAGATCACTCGCAGATCCGGATGGCTGTCAGCGACATAGAACGTCGCGCCATCTGGCGAGATGGCTGTCCCGTTTTGCGTGCCCAAACCAGCAACAGCTTCCCACACGCCATCTGATCCGAAACGGTAGAGAGATCCGGCCGGCACCGGCATCGGGGCCAGGGGGACAGTGCCTACCCAAAACCTGCCGGCGCGATCAACTGTGCCGTCGTTCATCCGCATGGAAGAGGACGATCCGGGCACCTCTGCAATGGTCTCGAACGAGCCGCATTCGGTGACACGGTACAAGCCCGTGCCCCCGGCAACATTGAGATGACCGTCTTCATCAAAGGCGAGCGCGCCTGGGATGAACGGGGTTTCGAGACTGCTCACCACGCCTGTGGCAAAGTCACGACGGCGAACCGAACGACCGGCTATATCGACCCACCAGAGAACGTTTCTCACGCCATCCCATAAGGGGCTTTCTCCGACAAGGTCGGCTGCAGCATGAAGAACGTCGATCTTCCCAGCGCACGTCATGGCGTCGCTCCGGGCAATCCACCTGGCGCGTCACCCGTGGTCCATCCGCCGTCGACCGGAATATTGACGCCCGTCACATAGCCCCCTGCATCCGAGCAGAGCATCAGCACGGGCCCAACGACATCATCGGGGCGACCAGGTCGGCCCATAGGGATCTTCGCAGTCACCGTCTGGCGAAAGCCAGGATCGGCATAGCGATTGATCATCCGCTGCGTTTCGATCGCACCGGGGGAAACGACGTTCATCGTAACCCCATGCGGCCCAACATCACGGGCCATTGCGCGTATCGCCGTAAACTGAGCTGATTTGGCAGCTGCATACGGGATCGTCTCGGCACGCGGACGATCAGACAGCACCGTACCGATGGCAACTACCCTGCCCCAACCTCGCTCGCACATTGGAGGCACCAGCACCGAGCATAGCGAGATCAGTGCCGTCACCCCTGCCGCCAGATGCTCGTGGAAGTCTGCTGCGCGGACCTGAGACCACGGCTTGCGCCGTTCCACGGCCGTACACGAGACAATGATGTCGATGGGACCATGGTCCCCCAACAAAGTAGTGGCGAAGGGAGCGACGGATTCCACATTGAGAAAGTCCGCTTCCACGACCTGAGTGTCGCATCCCATTGCGCGCAGACTACTGGCAAGGGCCTCAGTCCCCTCGCCTGCATCGAAGTGATGCAGGATGAGATCTGCACCCAGTTCTGCAATTCCACGTGCAATGGCTGCGCCAATGTCGGAATTGGCCCCTGTTACGAGCGCCCGGCGCCCTTCCAAGGAAAAAGGAACACTCAATCCCCGCCTCCCTCGCCAAATTTGTTGGCAACCTCAAGCGAGGCAATGTCGGCAGCTTCGTAGTGAACCTCTATCTGTTGTTGGGCGAGGTCAGGGTCACCTGCGGCAATGGCGTCGTAGATCGCCCGGTGCCTTTCGATGGTCGCATTCCAGTCGGCATCAGTGCGATTTGCACGTCGCGAGAAGAGCTCCGAGACCTCGCGCTGCACGGCGCGCATCCCCTCGATCTGCACCCGGATCATCGTGTTTCCTGTGGCCAGCGCCATACCCGAATGGAACAGGATGTCGGCCTCAGTGAAGCCTTCGGGCTCCTTTAACGCATGGCGCATCTCGACAAGCGACCGCTCCATGACAGCAAGCCCCGAGTTTTCTCGGCGCTCGGCAGCAAGCCGGGCGATGCCCGTCTCTATGACGCGGCGCATTTCGTTGGCCTCACGCAAGCGTTCCAGGCTGAAACGCACCGCATAGCCATAGATGCGCTCCAGCGGCTCACCGCTGAACTCCTTGGCCCGCGCAACTTTTCCCTGCTGAGTCGAGATCAGACCAGCGGACGTGAGATGCCGCAGAGCTTCGCGCGCGATTGGCTTGGAGACACCAAACTCCCTGGCAATCTCACCTTCGGCAGGCAGCGGCTCACCGGGCGCGATTCGCCCGTCGAGCAGAGCCGCGGCAATTGCATCGGACACGGCATCAGCCAACCTGGCTGGCGTTGCCGGCTTTCCTCCGAAGATCGACTTTCTGGCAGCGTCGACACTCATGGTGCAGTCTCCTCGGCAAACCGGTAACACGGATCAAGATAACATAGCAACTATGTTTATCAGTTGCCAAGTTGCATGGTGGGAGGATAAGAGGGAGACAGACGTGTCCGGCGTTTTGGAGGAGACCAAAGATGGACAGGACTGCCAGTGCGGACATTCGTATCACCGACGTCATAGCTCATCCGCTCACCCAGCAATTGCCGCAGCCCACGGTTACGTCCTGGGGCAAGTACTCCGAAATCTCGATGGTGCTTGTCGAGGTGCGAACCGATGCAGGCATTGTGGGTGTTGGCGAGACTCTGGCCCGCTTTGCCCCCAAGGCTTACGCGGAGGCCATCGAAACACTGCTGAAGCCTCGCCTTGTCGGACAAAATCCGACGGACGTCACCGCCTTATGGCGAAGCATGCGGCGTGCCCTGTCAGGCCGTTCGGGAGGCATGCTCTTCGAAGCAATCGCAGGCGTTGACATCGCCTTGTGGGACATAATGGGCAAGGTTGCCGGGATGCCGATACACCGCCTGTTGGGCGGCATGGGGCGCACGGAGGTCCCTTGTTACGCAGCATCCGTCAACTGGGGCGACGACGCTTTCATGGAGAAGGAACTTGACCGCTATCTGGAGAAGGGGTTTCCCCGCATCAAGGTCAAGATAGCCAATCCGGTGAAGGATGCGTGCAAGCGAATCTCGCTTTTGAGAAAGCGCGCCGGCGACGACATCGACCTGTGTGTCGATGCCAATTGGGCATACACACTGGAGGAAGCCATCGAGGTTGGTCGTGCTCTATCCGACAATAATTACTTCTGGTTCGAGGAGCCGCTGCGCCCTGAGGATGAGGCGGGATACGAGGAACTGCGTCACCGGTGTGCCACGCCACTTGCAGCTGGTGAAAGCAATTATACGCTTGACCAGATGATGCGTCTGGTTGGCAACCGAACCCTGTCCTACGTCCAGCCGGACGTGGCGCGTTCGGGAGGGATTTCGGAAACAAGGCGCATGGCCGAGTTCGCTGCAGCGCACGATGTGCAGTACGCGCCACATATTGGCATGTCAGGCATCATCTGCGAAACCGCCAGTGTTCATCTCGCCGCCGCAATGCCGAACATCAAGGCGATGGAATGCGAAACCGACGCCAGCCCCTTCAAGACCGCTATCACAGGCGCCGCGCCAGGTGCCGACAGGCAAAAGAACGGCCTATTGCCGGTGCCGGTCGGCCCGGGACTGGGCATTGAAGTGGATTGGGATGCCGTCAGGCGCCTGCGCGTAAACTGATGAGAGGGAGATCAACTGAGATGACGGCATCACAAACGCAGACAGAGATGACCGAGGCAGTGAGGCTTGCCCTGCTTCGTGCTGATCCTGAACTGTCACGCTTCGATCCGCTGCCACGCATCATCAGCCATGACCAGTTCGCACATGGCCATTGTGGCTGGTCGCAACTCGTTGGAAACTACGAAAACGATCTCGACACGATGCTGCCGGGCTATGCCCAACATACCGGGGCGATGCTCTCCACGCTCGGTCATTGGGATTCCGGTTCCCATGGTGCGATGGGCTCGTCCTACGCGCTCAAGATTGCGACCCGGCCCAAGAAAGGCGCGCAGAATGTTGCGATCAAGCGTCATACTTTTCGTCATCGCGGCAGAATTCGCTTCGAACTCTACTTCACCTTCAAACCGGAGGCATCCGAACTGAAGCTCAGCGAGACCGACGTCCGCTCGATCGGCTTCCTCTTCGACCTGCAATCGGGCGACAATGACAAAGGTGGAGAGCGGGTCATGCCCCATTTGCGCTTTCTCAATGCGCTTGACGGCGAGCATCTGCAGAAATGGCAATTCAAGCGGCACACCAGCGCATTTCAGGCAGTCGGCAACGGGGACAAGACACTCAGCCACTATCACCTCGCCCCTGAAGGCTGGGAGGATCTATCAGGTGGCGAACAAAGGCTCTGCTACAACGAAATCGCGACCAAGGTGAACTGGACCTATCTGCGCTTCGATTTCGATCTCGAGCAGATGAAGGCCCTCGAATTTCAGTGCAACGACCGTCGGTTTGACATGTCCGGCTTCGAGTCCATCCGTATTCCGGCAATGAAGAATCTGTGGTGCATGCTGAATTTCTGCCTTTTTGCAGAGACAGATGCCGACAAGCGCGCTTTCCTTTACGTCGACTCCGTTTGCATCTCGGGAGACTTCTAATGCTGCCTGAGAACATCACCTCAGTCGTTTCTCGCAACGAGACCTGGACCGGTTCAGCGGCCAGCGAGCCTCATGAGGTCGGCTGGGCAAGGGAAGCCGTGATCTTCGTGCGCGCGCTGAAGGAACCGAAGGGTGAGCAGCCGATTGCGCGGGTAGAGATTTCTCCCGACGGCATGCGCTGGGTGGCCGAAGGGACCGAGGCGGCCATGCCCCTCGACCAGGACGGAATTGCAGTCATGCGCGTGCGTCATTTCGGCAATTGGCTGCGCATAGCAGCGGATTTTGCGAACCAATCTGAAAGTACGGTGCTCGTGACGATCCACTTGAAGGTCTGAAGCCAGGCCGCTAGGTACGTCACCACCTTTACCGAACAGCGAACGCTGACCGGCGCCCTGCGGAGAACCGCGTGACTTTGGCCGCAACTGCTGTTGCGGAGTGCCATCAGGTCACGACGAGCATCACTTGAAGCAAGAACCTGTCCAATTCAGAAACGTTGGCCGGCTCAAGCTCAGACGATGTGTCATCATCAATTCGGACGGCAGCTTTCAGTGCATCTTTGAAGGGTCCATTATGACCGACAGGGGGCGCGAAACGGTAATAATTCACTCGGGGCTGTGAAGCTGAACGTCCGCTCCTAGGGCTGCAAGTCCATTAAGCGCACGACGTAGCTTGTCGATCCGACCGTTTTCGGCGTGCACGACGCAGGATGATCTGGCAAGGCCGTCCAGCGCTCGGATTATCCTCGAAGTTAGCAACGCAGCTTGTCCGCAGTGGGGGACCTCATCGTCTCTTTGTCACTCTGGATGCAGATGCGACCTTGAGAAGCCTTCGGAACTTTGGGCATTGCATGTGGCTCTCCGCCTTGCATTCCGCCACATGCCGCAGCGCCTTTGCGAGTGTCATAAGCTTCCTGATCTGGACCTCAAGAGCATCGGCCCTCGCGGAGAAGGCGTTGCGTGGGATGGCGGGCATGCCATCCTTGCCGATCATCCCCTTCATCTCTTCCAGCGAGAAACCGGCTGACTTTCCGAGCTGTATCAGAGCGATCTGGGTCAGCGCCTCCGACCCGAACTGCCGCCGGAGGCCACGACGGCCGAGGGACTCGATCAAGCCGATCTCGTCATAGTACCGCAGTGTCGAGGGTGGTACCCCTGTCCTCTCAGACAACAAGCCGATATCCAGCATTTTCCGTCTTGACCTCAAGTGAACTTGAAGTGGCACGGTAACGCCGATGCTCTTAAAAGCAAGAGGAATAGAGATGAAAACCCCTCCGATCGGTATGCGGCGTTCCCCCACCCTCGCCTTGGCAGGGTCAGTTTTGCTGGGGTCTCTCGGCGTCAGCATTGTCACCGTTGCCCTACCCTCCCTCGCAGACGAATTCTCAGCACCAGGCTCGACAGTGCAGTGGGTTGTGATCGCCTATCTCCTGGCCGCGACTGTTACGGTTGTCGTTGCCGGCAAGCTTGGCGACTTAGTGGGTTCCCGACGTATCCTGCTTGGAGGTCTGGTACTCTATACCCTCGGCTCCGCTTTCTGCATCATTGCTCCTAGTCTCGGCACCTTGGCTGCGGCGCGCGCGCTACAGGGCACCGGAGCAGCTGTTCTA
>DASYHX010000589.1:0-4069 GCA_035998065.1 Pseudorhizobium sp. | reverse complement strand
TGGTCGAGCGAACGTTGATCCGGCCGCCCTCATCTCGGATCGGGCCACTCAGCGACGCGGAGCGGCAGGACATCATCAACCGGAGCCCGATTGCCGGCCAGTATGACCGGGATGTCGATCGAGAATCGGCTTACGAGATTCTGATGGCACGGGCCAAGAAGGCGGAGGCCGCAAAGCACGAGAGCGAGGAAGGCAACAGCGCCGCCGGCCGCTGGACGCTGCCGGGCTTCGGCGACGAGCCGGAGGAGAAGCCTGTGCCACGACGCGGCTCCGGACGCTCCGGCTACCAGCGGGAGACCGTGGTCGAGGCGGCGATGAAAAGTGCCGCCCGCTCGATGGCCAACTCTCTCGGCCGGGCCATCGTACGCGGGATTCTGGGCAGCCTGAAGCGCTAGACCTTCGCGCGGCCGAGCCAAGCCTGCCTGTTATCGTTTGCGGACGAACTCCGTCCGTAGCACCAAACCCTTGATGGCGTCGTGACGGCAGTCGATCTCGTCGGGATTGTCGGTCAGGCGGATCGAGCGGATGACGGTTCCCTGCTTCAGCGTCTGCCCGGCACCCTTGACCTTGAGATCCTTGATCAGCGTTACGGAATCGCCGTCCTGAAGGAGATTGCCCGAGGCGTCGCGCACTTCCGCGGCGTCCGAACCGGCAGAACTGGTCAAGTCAGATGCGGGTCGCCATTCACCGGTTGCCTCGTCATAGATATAGTTATCGTCGTCTGCTGCCATCGGCGGAGGCTCCTCAGGAAATTGCGTTCCTGCAGCGCTATATCACGGTCACTACCGGCACAAGCGGGGAACGAAAGCCTGGCACTCCTGTCCGTGCTCGCGCTGAGAGCGGATCGGGTCCGGGGGAACGGGACGGCGGCAAGAGCCGTTACGGGTTGTACGAACAGCGGCCTTCCCTCTTTCGAACGGAAACAAGCAGGCACATGGACGCCTACGTCATCATCCTCACGCTGTTTGGTGCGGTCATCCTGCTCACGGCGTGGCTGCCGATGGTGCTGCGCGAACTGCCGCTGTCGCTGCCGATTTTCTGTATCGTCCTGGGTGCCGTCTTCTCCTGGTCGCCGGTCGCGCCGTTTGCCGTCAACCCGCTGGAAAACCGCTATCTGACGGAGCATCTGACGGAGTTCGTGGTCATCGTCGCGCTGATGGGGGCGGGGCTCAAGCTCGACCGGCCGATCGGGTGGAAAAGCTGGCGGGTCACCTGGCGCCTGCTTGGCATCGCCATGCCGCTGACCATTGCGGCCATCGCCGCTCTTGCAGCGGGGCTGCTCAGCCTGCCGCTGGCATCGGCCGTACTACTCGGTGCGGTTCTGGCGTCCACCGACCCCGTGCTTGCCTCAGACGTGCAGGTCGGACCTCCGAAGACCGGCGAGGAAGACGAGGTGCGGTTTTCGCTGACTTCGGAGGCCGGCCTCAATGACGGGCTCTCCTTTCCCTTTGTTTATCTCGCCATCGCCTTGACTGCCCTGGGAGACGGATATGCTGAGATCATTGGACACTGGCTGGCGGTGGATATCATCTGGCGTCTTGCGGCCGGGCTTCTCGTAGGATGGCTGACGGGGCGCATTCTTGGATACCTGACATTCCGCCTGCCGCAGCGCGCCAGCCTTTCACGAACGGGAGACGGGCTTGTGGCAGTCGGCATCACCTGCCTCTGCTATGGCGCGACCGAACTCGTCCACGGCTACGGCTTTCTCGCGGTCTTCGTTGCCGCGGTGACCCTGCGCTCGGTCGAGCGCCACAACGCCTACCACAAGAGCCTGCATGATTTTGCCGAGCAGATAGAGCGGCTGCTGATGATGCTGTTGATCGTCTGCTTCGGGATGATCCTGGGCGACGGACGCATCTTCGAGGCGATGAGCTGGGAGATTGTTATCGTGGCCCTGGTGACGCTCTTTGTTATTCGTCCATTGTTCGGCTGGATCAGTCTGATCGGCCTGCCGCACCTTCCCAGCGAAAAGGCGGTGATCAGCTTCTTCGGTATTCGGGGGCTCGGGTCCTTCTACTATTTGGCCTTCGCCACCGGACAGGCCGAATTCGGAACCGAGCCGACGCTCTGGATCACCGTCTTCCTGATCGTATTGATCTCCATCATCGTTCACGGCGTGGCGGTAACGCCGGTGATGCGCCGCCTCGACCAGCAACGGCGGGACGACAAAGCTCCCGCCACCGCAGCAAGGGAACCGTTGGCTAGTCACCGTCGTCCGGGATCCTGAGGATATTGCCGCACGCCTTGCAATGGACGGCATCCGTCTCGTGGCGCTGAAGACCGCAGTTTGGACAAGGGAAGCGCACCTTGTAGGGCCTCACCACCGCCTGCGCCAGGCGGACGAACAAGGAGATGCCGACGATCATGGTGATCACGGAGGTGAGCTTGCCCGCAGTTCCCGGCAAAGTGATGTCGCCAAACCCCGTGGTCGTGATCGTGGCCACGGTGAAATAGAGCGCATCGACGAAGCCTTCCTCACCCGGCCGGTTGTAGAAGAAGCTCGTGTAGACGAAACCGGTGACAATGAAGAGGAAGACCAGGAGGTTGATCAGCGCGCGCACCACGTCGAGGACATGCGGATAGCCCATGCGACGCAGGCCCACCCGCAGAAGCGTGCTGTTTCCTATGGCCCAGAGGCGCATGGCTCGCAGAAATGCGAAATTGTAGAGCGTGTGAGGGAACAGCAGTGTCGCCAGGATGACGATATCGATCCAGGTCATCGGCCGCCGGAGGAGAGCTCGCCATGAAGGCGCGGCGATGATGCGCAGAAGGAGCTCTCCCCCGATCCAGACCGCGACGATGTAGTCGATGATCAGGTAGGACCGGCCGGAACGCAGATAGGGACCAAAGAGGAAGAATGCGAGGATGGCAAGATCGACGATTCCGAAGAGCGCCTGCCAGCGAAGCGCCATCGCATCGCGCCCCTGTTCGACCCGCCGAAGGAGATCTCGAAAGCTGTGAAAACGGGGCTTTATTGTCGGGTTGGGGACCAGGATTCTCATGGCAGGCAACATAGCCGCCGTAGCGCCGGCATCAAGCGCTTGCCCTCCCTATTCGAATTGCGACTGCTAACGGATCACCATCGCGCCGTCTGCGCCGTCCTCGCCCATGGTTTTCAAGATAGCTGAACGTGCCCGGTTCACGCGGCTCTTGATCGTGCCGATCGGGCAACCGCAGTGCGATGCGGCTTCTTCGTAACTTTCGCCACGCATCAGCACCGTCTCGAAGGCATCGCGATAATGGTCCGGGAGCGTGGCCAGCGCCTCGTGAAATTCCAGCGCCCGAACCGACCATTCCTGCGGCGCTTCGATGGCACGTTGCAGAGATGCACAGTCCTCGACCCCTACGAACTCACGCTTGGCCTGCCCATAGCGGGTACAGAACGTGTTGCGCATGATCGTGAACATCCACGACTTGAGGCTGGTGCCAGGCCTGAACTTGTCCAGGTTGGCCAAGACCCGAACCAGCGTTTCCTGCACGAGATCATCGACGTCGTTGGGGTTAGGGTAAAAACGGCGCGCGAAATTGCGCAGCGCCGGAACCTCATGAAGAACGTCTGCCTCAAGGCTGCTAAGAACGTCATTCTTGGTCATGAAGAAACTCCCGTATACCGGGGTGAAGTCTCAAGACGCGGATATCGTTCCGTTCGCCACCACAGATATTTTGGAATGCGCCTGCAGCGTTAGCCGACGTGCCGAAGACCGGCCTCTTGATCGGACATCAAGGCTGCCAGATCCGTCAGCTTTGCCTGCTCCGTCAGGCCTATGCGATACAGTCGAAGTACGATCTTGGCGACTTGCTCCGGATCACGTTCGTGATGGCATTGGTGGCCCGCTTCGAGAAGGTCACGGACGGTGTCGTGCAGGATTCGAAGATCGCTCGATGACAATATTTCTGGGTAGAAGTGCCTATCTAACGACATGTTCGTGCTCCTCCCGTGTATGGCGCAGCGAGCGTCCGGGTGGCGCCACATATCGATAACCATAGGCTCAAATCTTAACAGATCAACAACCAATTTGATGACACCGATGTTACTGGAGGGTGATCTCGTTGGCACCGAGCAGCTGGT
>DASYHX010000586.1:0-15933 GCA_035998065.1 Pseudorhizobium sp. | reverse complement strand
GGCGGAGGCGCCTTTTCACGCTGCGCTTGAGGCGCCGGCGCGATTGCGCTACGGCGTGGAGCGTGGGGCCTGTAGCTCAATGGTTAGAGCCGGCGGCTCATAACCGCTTGGTTGCAGGTTCGAGTCCTGCCGGGCCCACCATTCCCACATTTCCACTCGAAACAGCAGCTAAGTACCTGAAAGGTAATGCGGTTTTTGGTGTTCTATATCCTTCAGATCGCGAGTACGGCAAACGCTCTGTAAATGCCATTCTCAGTACCAGTTTTCTCAGTGCCAAATCACCTGAATTCCATAGAATCCAAGGACTTGAGATGAACCTTACCGAGAGTTCTATCATGTTCGCCAGAGTGGTCTTCGGTTTGGAGAAATTTTGCGCCTTTGCACGAAGCTCAAGCTTCTTTTTTTCCAGCGAAGTGATTCTCCGCTCATAGGCAGCAATCACCGTTTCGTTGGTGCTGTCCGCGAGGCGATCCATGATGCCGTCAATCTGCTTTTCAACCGCAGCCGCTTCTTGCGCCATGGCAGCCGCCCAGCTGGCTGCCTGAGTCTGCTTTTGAGACCAAGCGTTTTCGATCATGGCTTTCAGCATGCCGACCAGTTGAGGAGAGGGCTGCAGCTCCCGCAGAAGCGACTCAAACTCCCCTTCTATGTCTGCGCGACGGATCGACTTCCCGTAGCTCTCACAGCACCGCTTCTGGCAGACATAATAGGGATGGAGTTTCGTCTTGCCCTTTGACCAGCTTGCGCGAAGGGGCGTTTGGCAATCGTCGCATACAACGAACCCACGCAATGGGAAGTCAACGTTGCTATCTTTGCGCGCGGGTGCCCGCGATCCGAGCTTCAGTCGCTCCTGATTTTTCAGATAGGTAGCGTAGCTGATTATGCCTTCGTGCTTTCCTTCCCGGCGCGCAATGTTCCAAGAAGGCGCTTCGACGTATCCCGCATAAACGACGCGCTCAAGAAGCTCTTTAACCCGGGAGTTATATATGATGCCGTTGCGTCCCCGGGGATAAAGAGGCTGACTTTCGAGGAACCGTCTCACCTCAGACTGATTGTCGAAGCGACCGCTGGCAAAACCTTCTAGCGCCTCTTGGATGACGGACGCTGCCGGCTCGTCGCGCACAAGCTCTTTGCCCCCATGGCGCGACTTCTCATAGCGATAGCCAATAGGGGCCTGAAAAACCCAACGGCCTTGCTCCAGCCGTGCGGTCATTTTCTGGATGACCTGCCTGCCATTCTGTTCGCGTTCAAGCTCGCCCTGCGCCGCGAACAGCGTCTCCATGAACTTGTTTTCAGGCGAGTCATCGAAGCGGAAATTCAGACATTCACGGATCGCACCCCGCGCAGCCATTATCCGGCGCAGATGGAGATGGAATTCCGTGTCGCGTGCATAGCGCTTGAGATCATCGAATATGACGACGTAATTTTCGCTCGGCTTCGCGTCCATAAAGGCAAGCAAGGCAACCATGCCCGGACGCTTCATAAAATCTCCACCGCCGCTAACATCGTCTGGGAAAACAGCGTCGACGATATAACCGCGCGCCGCCGCATACTCGCGGCAGCGATGCTCTTGGCTTTCCAGTCCGCTTCCTTCCGAAGATTGCTTCTTTGCGGAGACACGGCAATAGATTAGCGCACGCCGGGGACTGTTGATTTGTGCTATACGTTTCAAAACTCCTCACTTCCTGTCGGACGAAACATCGCGTCCGCCGACAATTTTACGGTTATTTTCCTCTTTTGACGTCAATGTATTGATCAAATCAACGGACAGGGTCAAATTGCTATCTTGCTTATATTCTCCGACTTGCTGTACGCCATGAACCCCAAAACCAAGCTCTACAAAGGAGACCGCAACACTCCAGATCGTTATAATCAGTTCGCGCTTTTCTTCATCAGTAGCGTCCGTCTCTTCGAGGAACTGCGCGTAAAATTCCCAGTCGACGGCCAATGCCGGCAGATCAACTGGTTTGTAGGTGGTCTCCTGGGTCATGCGCGTGCTCCTTTTCGTGTCTCGCCGGTCCTCTTTTTCGCTCCTCACTACGAAGAACAAAGCAAGAACTATAATAGGACAATAGTCCTATCTGCGCAAGAACTACTTCTTCGGATCAGCATTATGCTGACCTAAAGAGCATGAATCAGAGCTGGCTTCTTGTCAACTAACGTTTATCGACGACGCTTCGCCGCTTGGTACAGTCGTTGCGCTTTCGCTTGATCCTGTGGAAATTTTTTGAAGGCGTCTCCCGGCTCTGCAATGCCCTCAGCCTTCAGCTCGTCATCGACCGCAGATTTTTTTGATTTAGCGAACTCTGCGAGATGCGGAGGAACGTCGTGGCGCCGCATCCATGTCGCAAAAGCTTGATAAAGCTTCGGATCAATGCGCTTTAGATGTTGACGCGTGAGCCCGTACTCAAACCAGTTACCATAGTGCTCGACAATAAAGTCTGCCGGCGACACATCACGTCCCGAACTACGCTCCGCCCACAGTGCTGGCGCTTCCGTTGGCAAAACGCCATTTTTTCGCGATTCAGAAGCTAACTTCTTCGCAATTTTGGCAGCAAGAGCCAGCTTATCCTCATCGGATAACTGGGCTTGCTCCGCATATAACTCAAATGTCTTCGAAACGGACTGTATAAATTCTGACTCACTCACATCCAAAGGATAATTTAATCCTTTAGATATTTCATCATATTTTATCTTTTCATTAGAGGCAGCATTCCGATCTATCGGAAATAGCTCGTGAAGCGCTGCGAGCGCGGCTGTGCGCCTCAACTCAAACTCAAGTCCTCTTCGAGAGGCGGGTTTTCCCGACTTTGGCCGAGGACCGAAGACTGGGAACTGAGGCTTCGCAGGTGGCTTGAGACGTGCCTGGCGTTCGACAAATTGGTCGACCTCGCCGGTAGGAGCAGATGCTTTCCGATCCGGCTTCTTGCCGCTTTGGCTCTTGTCTCGATTATCCGCCATCGCTCATCTCAACTTGCCATCGCGCGGCAGCGCATCGTCTGGCCGTCGACTCGATGGAACACCGTCCGCACAGGTTCGTAGGTCGCACGTTCCCGCTCCGCGCGTCAGAATGAAAGGAAAATATCATGTACCTAAAATTCGCAGCGATGATCGCGACCTCGACGGTCGTCATGTTCGGGCTGATGTATCTTAACACATACGCCCTCGATCACATCACCTACAGCCAGACCCGCACCTGGATGGCACTCGTGATGGGCGCCACCATGGCCGTCATCATGATGGGCTTCATGTGGTCGATGTACAAAAAGACCGCGATCAACGTCGCGATCATGGTCGCCAGCATTGCGATCTTCGCGGGTTCGCTCTGGCTGGTCAGAAGCCAGGAGACCGTGTCCGATGTCAGCTACATGAAGGCGATGATCCCTCACCACTCTATCGCGATCATGACCAGTGAAAGAGCGAACATCAGCGACCCTCGCGTAAGGCAGCTTGCCGACGAGATCATGGAGGCACAGGTCCGCGAAATCGCTGAGATGAAGCAGCTGATTGCCGATCTCGAAGGTAACCCGTCCGGAGCCACTCAGTGACCTATCTGCGACCGAACCATGGGGCAGCCCGTGCTGCAAGTCGCGTCATTTGAAAGGTCAGTACCCATTCTGCAGGTGAGAAAAGGGGAAGACCGACACCGCTTCGCTATGTTCGCAAGATGTGTGCTGTAATACAGCACCCTCTTGGCAAGGGGGCCGCTGCGCGCCCCCGTTGCATCCCCCAGGCCGTGGCACCTCATCGGCGTTGAGCCTTCCGGTGCCATTCAAACGTGCCGGCGTTTGATCCCTCGCACTCGTCTGGCCGATGCACCACCACCAGAGAGCGGAGCCTCCGTGCTCCCCCTGGACCCCCATGGCGATTTCATCGAGAGCATGGAGATGTCATCTCTTCCTGCACCCATAGATCAAAGGGCGTTCCTGCCCTTATACAATCCTGACCAACCGTCCGCCGATTGGATGCCGCCAGCTTGGTCGAAGCTGAACCACGATCAGGGGGCTTTCGCGTCGCCTTCCGCCAGCTCGCGGACATGCATGATGATCAGTCGAAGACGGACGGAACGAGTTCGGGACTTTTGGTTTCAGGATCAACCCGATTAGCTTTCCGAGCCTGCCAGTAGTCATTGTAATTCGGCCCGCGTGAATCAGGCGGGCTTCTTGGCTCGTGAATGTTTATCGGCATCGGTGCAGGGAGATCGGGACCTACAATGATCGCTTCACCAGGCGCTAGTGTTGGGATGAACATCGCCGCATTACGATCGAGGTCTCCACAAGCGCGCTCCACCGCATTACGATCCTCGTCATTGGTCAGCCGATGTACGATAAGTGTCCCGAGCTGACTGAGCACATCAGGTGGGATATCGCGCGGTCGCTGCGTGGCCATCAATGCTGTGAGGCCGTACTTGCGACCCTCCTTGGCGATGACCCCAAATGCCTCCAGCCGAACGCTCGCGTATTCATCGCCGATTGTTCGCCCAAGGAACTGATGCGCTTCGTCCAATGCTACGATCACGGGCTTTGCGCGAAAGACCCCTTTTCTCGCTTCTCCAAGCAGATACCGTCCGATGACATTCAATAGTACTTCTCGGGTATGGTGCTCAAAATGCACACCCTTGAAAGATAGTCGTATTATATCGTCGGTTTCACTTTCAATAAATTGCGTCAGAACCTCGACAAGAGACTGACCCTCTGTGCCAAAGAGACATGAAAGCTGCGGAGAACTGACATGTGTTCTTATGCGCGCAATTAATGTTTCACAATGAGCCAAAGATGCATCCGGCCCGCCCCAATTCGCAATGTTATCGCCCTGTCCGTTTGACCAAACGCATTCTGCTGCGACTTGCTCGGCAAGAGCATTGATGTTGAAGTTGCACAACGGCGTGTTGATCGCCTGTTTATGGGCTTCAAACGCAGCGAGGAAGGGAGCACGAGGTTGAAGGGCTTTCTGGACAACACCTTGCCTGGTAAGCTGAATTCCTTCCGGCATTTGAGCCCGATAGACGCGCACGAGTTTGAGCGACCTTATCGCCTCGCGCAACTTTGGACCTTGTGACTGCCCCGAGGGCCGAAAAAGCGTGAACAGATCCTCCTCGCTCATTTCGGTATAGGGGAAATGCAGAAGATCTGTCCCTTCCTCGCCCGGCTGAAAGGCGTAGTGCCGGCTCACACAGGACAAGTCTGAAAACTCGCCTGTCGGATCGAACAGGATGCACTTGCCGCCGGCAGTTCTGATCTCGTCCAACAGATGCGAAATAGTCCAGCTCTTGCCGCCGCCGGTCGCGCCGAAAACACCGCAATGCCTGCCAAACAGCGTTTCCGGTGGTAGCTTTAGATGAACGCCGTTGCCCATGCTAAGCGTGCCAAGATCGATCGTGATTTGGTTTTCTTTCGCAAGCGCATTTGCTGCAAGCTCACCGAAGACATCGGCCTGAGCGAGATAAACCGCGTCTCCCACTCGGGGATGCGCGCGCAGTCCACGCACCAGCCTCTTCTTCCGTTGATCAACTGAAGCGAGAAGCTGGATACGGCCAATCGGATGAGGCTCCGGCGCTTTGCCCATAGTCGGCTCAACCGTGAGCCGTTCCGCGTCTGGTAATTTTACTTCAGTGATACGGCCGAGCAATTTGACGCTCTCGCAGTCAACGAAGACGAAGTCGCCAACAGCTCCTCGCGCCATCGACCGAGCTTCAGGTCTGGCAGTCGCATATGGCAGGTTTGCCTGTGCTGTTGACGCCGTTACCGCCGTGATCGTCCCTACATAGCGGATGGAATCAACGAGGCTCGGGACAGTCATCACGGCGCTCCAATAGGAGCGGCGTGCAATATCCTCACCCGTTCGGCGTGACGTTCCCGTTCCGTCTGCGCGACGAGATCAGGAAGAGCCTGCGCAAGATCGGAGAACCGACCATTTAGAAGCGTGATCCGCTGATCACCGATATCGCATAGTCGCCTGAGCCTTGTGAACACATCACTTATCCCAGTTTGCGCCAGCGCGCGGCCCGGAAGAGTGTGATCACCCTTGTTAAGATCCGCGTCGGCGAGAAACGCGACGTCGCAAACGACGAGGCGCAGCGACATGTTGGCTTCCAGCGCCGCTAAGATCGGTTTGCTGATGTGGTCGTCGCGGAAGCCAAACCCTGACACGATCAGAGTTGTATCTGGAACACGTAAGGCATTTTGCAAAGCCGACATCATGTCGAGATACGGAGGCTCGAAGGCCTCCTGGTATTTGCTGTCCCGCGGATAGATCAGGGTTGCGGTGCCGTCTTCAGGATCTTTCGAGCGGATCAACTCACCGTCACGACGGCGCCAGTCTATCGATCCGTGCAGCTTGTGCAGATGGAAGACGTTCTCGATGTAATCAGGTCCCTCACCACCGCTCTCACGCCGAACAATATCGTGCGAGAAATGCCCGCGATCATAAACCTGCGGGATTGAGTGAGAAAAACCGTCGATAGCTGTAAACCGCAGGGCGCGAGCCGCATACTCGAAACAGAGATCATAGTTTGTTGTAAATATTCGGACACGGGCCTTGCGCGCTCCTCGTCGAGCAAGCTTCCTAATTATCATCTTGTGAGAATCAAGATCGGTCTCCTCAGTGACGAAGTCAACGCAATCTGCGATTGTTTGCTCGGCCACGGTGATGAAACGACCTATATTAGAGGTCCCGTGCGGTCCGAACAGCTCTGCATGCATCTTGCAGAGCGTCAGCAACTTTTCGATGTTCCGATCGGTTGTAACGGCCTCGGCCGTCGGAATAGCCTTTTTGATGGCCTCGATAGAACCGGCGGGCTCGGCGGAAACCACTCTATCCCAAAGCGTTTGCATGCCCGGTGCCTGTTTCGCGCCGGCCCCAGCGTTGAGCGCGCACATCGAAGAACCGGCACCGGTCAGAAGGATAAGATGAGAGGCGTTAAGTGAAGCTGTCAGAGCCTCGTCAATCGCTCGCGCCGCGCCGCGCTCGATATCATGCTCGTCCTCGCCGTGCCGTTTATCCGCGCTCTGCTTCCAGCCTTCCGATCGGACATAAAGCCTTATGTTGTCGGCATTCGCTTCTCTGTCATCCCAAAATCCCACATTCATCCCCATCGTTCCAAGCCAGCGTACTGAATACCTGACGGCATTTGAAGTACTAGTGTGATTTTGCTCACAACTTGGTTACTAAAGCCGAGTGTAAGGTCTCCCACTTCACTCAACCGCGCAACTCTCTGATCCCAGGCTTCCTGACAGACGCCAACACGCCGGGATCGTCGCGGCTTATTTGCATCTCCGCCTCGCTCCATTCCTTGCGGGATGCCCGTGTCCCCCGGGCGATATCTTGTCGCTCGGTAGAACGAGCCTTTTGTAACAGCCTACGAAGAGACTAATAGCTATTGGTTGCCACTTTCGCTTGCTGCATCTTCGTTTTCGCGAACCCGGATGTTTTTGAATGCGTGTTCATATACCTCGCGCAGGCCTGAAAGAGGAGCGCTGAGGAATGCGCACGCGGTAGCAGTAAACGCTTCTATCTGATCGACCCGGGTATCGAAATCGACTTCGGGACGGGAAAGGCGGAGCACTTCGTTCACAGCTTCCATTGACGCTTGGTTTAAATCGTAACCGATATTGTGGGCGTATTTATTCCGGATACTGTTAACTTCGAGTATTCCGGGCTTAGCGAATGCGGCCGCTGATCCAACAGAAGGCAACATGCAGGCTTTTTGATAGAACGAAAGCCGTATAGCGCCGATGTTATCTATCCTGTAGTGGAGTTCTAAAAAATCATTGAGAAAGTGTTCAATTACCAGGTGGGACCTTAGCACGCGCCCAAGGGTATCGTGATCACTCCCTATCAAATTAAGGAAGCGATTGTTAATAACGTGAAATTCTTTTTCGATGTCGCCCAGATGAGGGGCAAGAGACGCAACTATCTCCTCAACTCCTTCAATATCTCGCATTTTTACCTCATTATTTGTTTCGCGCTATATATACGTTGAGTTGAAGTACGTTTGCAAATGTGATTGCTGACCCTGCTTGCTCCAATCGTTCAAATGGCCTCTTTGGGTGCCGTTGCAACACTAAAGAATCGTCAGCCTATCACCCGGCCTCCGCCCGGCAACCGCGACGCGGTTCTCCGCTTCGCTGCGATCCCTGCGGGATGCCTGTCCTCGGACAGGGCGATCTTTGGGAGGTGTCGGCTCGGGGGTGCGTCAAACAGAAAAGACCGCCCTCGCGGGACGGTCTCTCAAGGGTGCAGGAAAGAAGTTCGGAGTTCGGTCCACATCAGTGCGCTTGATGGAATTCCCGTCGAAGCAGCGTTATCAAATCCTCGATCAGTTCGCCTTGCTGGTGGCTAAGCGCAGGCCGAGGCCTATGCCCTGGTGAAAGATGAACTGGCTTTCGCTCTCTCGACCCCATACCCATGCTGTATGAGTTCGGGCTGGCCTCCTGTTCTTTCAGCGTGCGCCAGGTGAGGGAATCGCCGCCGGTGATGGTCGCGGCTAGTGCCACATGCGTCAGTCGGTGGGTTGGGTCGATGTAATCGAGAAGCCAGCTCGCATATCGCAAGCCAGATCCCAACGCATCTGCAACGTGTTCTTGGATGACGATCATACTTCCGTGCCCGTCGGACGCTTTCTTGATCGGGAGCTTGAGCAGGATGTCACCTTCACCGCTCAGCGATGCGATGCCGGTGTCCTGCCCGTGCTCAATAACGAGCTCGCCATCCTCAACGCGCGCACGATTTGGCTGATCCGCCGTAAAAATGCGTTGCGGCCCGAAAAGAGCCGCCTGCAAAACTGCCTCGCGCAAGTCGTCTTTCTCGATTTGGCTTGGCCGAAGGATTGGCTGTCTGGGCCCGCTAGCGATACTGAGAATGAGTTCTCGCCCTGAGCGGACATAGCCTCGCGGCTCCTCCCGAATGCGGCTTACAGCCTGCTTGAGCAGCGCTGTTCCGTCCACAGGTCCAGCCTGGTTTGATAGCTCCCATGCGTGAAGGCGGCGGGTGATCTGCTCCTGCAACTGTTCCGCAGTAGTGAAGCCATCCCTGAAGAGCCCGCTATCCCATTTTTGAACTTCATCGACGAAAGCTGCCTGGGCGGCTTCGCGCTGCACGCCACTTTGCACGAATGCGAAGACCGGATAGCGATCTTTGGCTTCGCGGTATTCTTCGTGGGTTGCCGATATGCCCGAGGCCTGCGTCACGCCATAGCCGGCGCCAAGGATCAGAACGACCGCCTGGCTTTCCCGCAAACCCTGCAGGCAGGCGATTTGCGGTGAAACCGGCAACGCGCCGAAATCTTCTGCCATCACTGGTTCATGGTTGAGGGATCGAACAGCCGCAGCGGCAGCAATTCGATGGGGCTCCATGCCCGTGATGAGGGAGCTAATGAAAATACGCATGACCAGACCATAGCCGATTCGCTGGGGCTTCGCGTGTCTCAAATCGACGTTTAGGAGTAGATCGGGAGCCGGCCTGTAACCAAAACTGTCAACAAATAACCATAGATATCTTTGCAATATTCTATTACACTAATATTATGTTGCGATCTGCCTATATCATTGCATTCTCTATCATTTTCCTTACGGTGTTTTCCTCTGCAG
Organism: Pseudorhizobium sp.; assembly: GCA_035998065.1. GTDB lineage: Bacteria > Pseudomonadota > Alphaproteobacteria > Rhizobiales > Rhizobiaceae > Neorhizobium. The sequence continues at coordinate 6,346 of DASYHX010000586.1, read as the reverse complement.
AAGTTTCAGCCCAAACAACCTCAGCAGTTGGTAATGGGCAGACAGTTGAAATCAATGTCCATGGGGTGTGCCAAAGGGTCACGAATTACGGTGGCCCTACAACAATGATTCCCTACAATTCCGCGCATGAATGGTATCTTTTCAGGATCGCAAAGCCGGCCCATATTGGTTTGGCAGCTTGTGTTTCCTATAGTTATGGCGGATGGGGCGGTTGGGGCGGATGTAATGCCACTTGCGGAGGGGGGGCACAATATAGATCAAGGGCTTGTATACGTTCAACCGATGGTGCAGCCGTTGATTGCTCCTTATGCGGAGGTGCATGTACAGGTGCACAGCAATGTAATACTCATCCCTGTACTGGTACCTGGGCTTCTGCTGGAACCGGATCGGCGGCAGGACATGGTCATGTGCCATCATGTCCTCTCCCCCTTGGGATTTGCACGCTGGGATCGTGGTGTAAGACCCCTACGCACCAACCTGTCACTGTCTTTTTATATCAATGTCGATAACGCGTAATTACCACTACTGATGGTGGTATGAAATCTTGTATGTAGCACTTTGCAAAAAGGCTGAGTTTGGGCAAGCGACCTCGCTTTTTTGAAAATCTATCACCCTTCCTTCGTTCGGCAACCGCTACGCGGTTCTCCGCTTCGCTGCGATCCCTGCGGGATGCCTAGCCTCGGACAGGGCGATCTTTGGGAGGTGTCGGCTCGGGGGTGCGTCTAACAAAAAAGACCGCCCTCGCGGGGGCGGTCTCTCAAGGGTGCAGGCATAGGAGTTCGGAGTTCGTCCCACATCAGTGCGCTTGATGGCATTCCGTCGGAGCAGCGTTATCAAATCCGACTCGCGGGTGCGTGCTTGTTCAAACCTTAGTCTCTGGAATTGAGCGTGGAGCAGGCCCAGTGTCAGGGAAAATCTCAATATTCGCAAAAAAGTCTAAAATTTCGATCTCAAATATAATAAAATATATGTATGATCTGGTCTCATGTTTTTACTGAACTGCAAAAGTATTTGCATAATAAATATCGATATGGTATAGTGGTCTGAATTTTGATTATAGGAGAAGCATAATGGCACTAAGTCCTGATGGAAAAGCATGGAATGTAAAAATTTTAACTTCGCTAGTTGATGCTTTTGAGGCGACTAAGGCTAACAAAACTATTTTTGAACACCTTTTTCAGCAACTACAAAACGATTTAAAACCGTTTGATGCTTATGGTAACGTCAGGCCGGATAAGAGCCGTGTATCTGTAGATACTCAAGTTAAAACGTTAGACGCACAAATAAAAATTTTGGCCGCCGAGCATGGCGAGGACCCAGCTTTCAAAGAGCTGCAGAGATATTATGATACTTTTGTTAAAGCTGATTCCTCTTCTGCGACTGGTCTGCCGTCTAATCCATCCTCACGTTTAGGTAAGTAAGCTGCGCGCATCGCCTCCTCGAACAAGAGTCGAGGAGCTGCTTGTCCGTCACCTCAGTCATGTTGCCTGCCTCACTCACGCTGGGGCCCACCCGGATGCTCGGAGTTGGCAAAGGCGTGACAGCCTTGGCCCCATAGCCAGTCGTCGAGGTCGTCAGTGTCGGGCCGGTTCTGGAACTGCCGGTCATAGCGATCGGCAATCGCCCTGCGGATGCCGATCCGCGCCATCAGGATCACATAGGCCTGCAGGCGCGTGTTCCACCGGCAAGTCTCTGCATGATCGTGGAACCGCTCTTCGCCGACGACGTAGCCGCCGAGCGCAGCTGCGCGCATCAGCTCCTCGAACGAGAGATCGAGGATCAGCTTTTCCGACCAGTCAGTCATGACGTGCACTCCAGCTAAAGGCGTCTTCCAGCAGCGGCGTATGGGTGACGGCTGCCTTCGGCGCCGGCTTTACCGTCGGCAGCTTCGGGGCGTGCAGGTTGTTGCCGAGGCTCTTCAGCTCCTCATCTTCGAACCATGGGGTCTTGTAAGCGATGATCGGATCGAGGTTTTCGATAAAGACCAGCTGCTTGTCGCCGTGCAGGCGCATCAGCTCATCCGCATGGGCGAGATGGCGCTGGCTGGCCGCCCGCGTATCCGACTCGGTCGTCGTCTCCGAGCTTGTCACCCCGTCCTTACCGCTGCTCGTGCCGAAGGCCTTGGAGATCGCCGTCGACCAGTTCCAGACCGTGGTCACTCCGCAGAGCTTGGAGAAGTAGCTGGCGCTCATCTCGTCGCGGCTGCCAAAATACTGAATGGCACCGGCATTGCTGATGAAGGTCTCCCAGCCATCGCCGTAGATGCGCTTGAGCTGACTAAGGTCCTGAACGACGCCGTGCAGCTGGATTCCGTAGCCGGCCATCAGGCCGAAGGCTTGCTCAACCATCGACAGCCGCCCGAGGGCCGCCATCTCATCGAGCAGGAACAGCACCGGCTTTTCGGGCTTGGCCTCGATGTTGCGGGCACTGACCGTAATCGCCTGCTGGATCAGCAGCCGCAGCCAGCGTCCGAACGTGTCGAGGCGATCGGACGGCAGCACCAGATAGATGCTGGTGGGACCTGCCTTCAGCTCGTCAAAGCTGAAGTCGGAAGCCGATAGGCTTTCCCGCACATGCGGGCTATCGAGGAAGTGCGTCTGCGCCTGGGCCGAGGCCAGCACGTTGGAGAGCAGCTTCTCGTCCTTCTGCAGCGACCGGGTGCCGGTGCTGCGAACGACGGCGTTCGTCGAGTTCGCCATACGCTGGAACAGCCGCTTGAGGTTGTCGCCGTCCAGCATCAGGAGATCACGGACACGGCCCAGGTGCCGCTGCCCGTCTTCCTGCTCGTCGATCACGACATAAAGGATGAAGCCGACGATCAAGGCTTTCGCTTCTTCCATCCAGAACGGATCATCCTTGCCGAGTGCCACGACGATGGCCGAGGCCAGAATCATGGCGTTCTCGGACATGTCGATGCCGGCAGCTTTCACCCAGTCGAGCGGATTGAAGCGCGAGGGGGTAATGCCGGTAATCATCCACGGATCGACGACATAGAGCTTTTGACCCAACTGCACGCGGCGGTGGGCCGTAATCATTGCGTTCTCGCCTTTGGGATCGATGACCAGCACCGAACCCTTGTAGGTGAGCAGATTGGGAATGATCATACTCACACCCTTGCCGGAGCGGTTTGGGGCAACGGTGAGCAGATGACGATCCCCGGCGTAATGGATCGGATAGCGCAGCTCGCCGTCACTGACCTCGCCGAGACGAATGCCGCTCTCGCCGATTATGTCGTGCGCGTCGAGATATTCGGGCGTCGCCCATTTGGCCGAGCCGAAGGTCGTCGGCACTTCCGCCAGGCGTTTGATAAAGCGCGCTGTCCAGTAGCCAAAGCCAGCAGTAAAGGCGCCGGCAGCAATGAACGGCGTCAGGCCCCAGCCAATGGCCCCATTATTGATGACAGCCGTGAGCGCCAGTCCGCCACCGACGACGAGGGCAGCGACGATCCTGGCCCTGGCTCCTTCTGGCGATGACAGCCACCCGAGCCCGAACCCGGCACTACCAGCAGCAGCGATGATGAACAGGCGGATCATCGAGAGATCGGGCTGGCGCCCATAGGGATCGAAGTAGACTTGCGCCTGAGCCTCACCGGCTATCAGGCCGATCAGGGAGACACCGGCCAACAGGCCGGCGCACTTCAGCACAGGTTTAATGGAAGCGGTTGTCATGGCAGTACTCCTTGCTATCGGTCGAAGGATGGACCGTCCCGCCTGCGGGTCCGTGTCCGGTGGAGATCCTGTTCGTGCTCGTGAGAGGGCGACGGCGACGGCGGCTCCTGCGCGCGGCGCAGATAGTCGGAGGCCTCGCGGGCAATCAGCCGGCGTTCGAGCGCATGGCGACGCCGCAAGGTTTCGATCTGACTCTGCAGGGTTGAGCGCTCGCCGTGCTGGGCATCGATCACCGCGTGCCGCTGCTGCGCATCGCGCTTGAGACCGGCATAGGTCTCGGCTTCATTGCGTTCACGGATGGTCGCAGCCTTACCGGTCAGCGTGTCCCATAGCCCGCCGACGCCTTTGCGCAGCCGTGCCGCACGGGCGGCAGCCTCGACCTTGAAGCGTTCCTCCTGTTTGGCCTTGAGGAGCGCCCGCTCGTCGCGCTGCGCCTGCACCATTGCCCGCCGGGCCTCAGCAAGCGGCTGCATATCCCGGTCCTGCTTGGCCGCCGCCTCATCGAGGAAGCCGCGCAGATGCGAAGACATGCGCTGCGCGACCTCGCGTTGAACGACATCGAGCCGCATCAGCGGCTGCGTGCCGCCGAGCTTGGTCCGCGCTTCCTTGGTCTTAATGCCAACCCAGCGGGCGGCATCGAAGACGTTGCCGTTGACGTCGACCGCAACGAAGCCACGCCGATCACCACGCGCCAGGAAGTAGCCGCGCTCTGCGAGAGCGTTGCCGAAGCTCTTGGCATTGTCGGAGCGCGCCCAGGCCTCCTGAAAGACCTGCTTGATTTCGCGCGGGTCGATCTTCAGACGACGCGCCTGCTGCCATTCGGCCAGGGTAAAGTTGAGCGGGCTTTTGCCACCGGCATGCGCCAGCCCATTGGGCAGCTGCCAGCCGTGATCGAGATAGAGTTCCTTGGATAGGTCGGTGAGCTTGCGCTTGAAGTGCGGGAGATTGATCGCCTTGATCTCTTGCCCATCGATGCGGCTCCACACCGCATGAGCATGACGACGGCCTTCCTTCTCGTGGATGACGATGGCCCGCGCCTGGCCCTCCAGGCCGAGGCGCTTCTCCGCTACGTCGATCGCCTTGCGGAAGTCCTCTTCGCTGACCACTGCCTGCGACGGCGGGCTCAGGCTCAGCGAGAACATGTATTGCTGGCACTTCGTGGCCCGCGAGATGGCAAAGGTCTCAGCCAGGGCGCCGCGCAGATCGCTCGCAACGAAGCCGCGCAGTTCCGCGACCTCGATATGCTCGTTGTCCTTCTCGTTGAGCAGGTGCGCTGCGAGCTGTCCGGCGCCGGCGCGTTGTGAGCCTTTGAGGATCATCCGCGTGACCCTCCGCCGGCAGCGCGGGCGAAGCTCTGCGATGTCGTTTCCTTGGGTGGGACGATATCCGGCAGCTTGAGGCCGAGGCCCTGCATCAGCAGCAGCCGCATGACCATGATGTCGTCGCTGGCGCGAATGACCGCCGTCTTGGTCTCGACATCGAGAACCAGGCTGCCCATGTTGGCGGCATGCGCCAGTTGGTTGAGGTTATTGGCAATCCGGCTGGCACCGAGTGCCGCCAGCAGCTCGGCCAGGATCTTCTGATCGGCATGGGCGCGGGATGCGCGCCGCCGCTTATGGGTGCTCGCGCCGGCCAGAACCTGTTGCCGGACGAACAACCCGAGCGGCAGGCCATTGGCTTTGGCCTCCAGCAGACGACGCTCGTCGTCTGTCAGGCGCACCGAAAAGGGCTGGGTTTTGGAATGCAGCTTCGCGGCGCTCATGGGCGTGGCCCGCGCAGGGCAGGGTGCTTATCCAGCCCCTCGCCAACAATGATGTTTTCCCAGTCTTGAAGAGTGTCGAAGAAGGAGTTCGCGCTTTCAGCGTCGATCTCCACCACTTTCCGAGCAAGTCACTGCAATTGCTTCCAGTTTGCGCGAAAACGGACTCGACAGAGCCCGATCTGCATAACATCGTGAGAAGCATCAGCCCGGAGACCGGCCGGCAATCGAGGTACCGCAAGATCCACAGAGCGGATCCGCGAATCCAGGGCGACTCAGCCGAGACGGCGGGCGGCGCCCCGCTTCTCGTCCACCGGCGACCCGATCGACGTATCCAACCGGATCCCGCGTTCGGTAACGCACTCCCTGGAGGCTGGCGGCTACGAGGTCGGACCGGACTCCCTACGGCTATACGATAGGTTGGGTCCACGCGATCGCGATGGCGGACGGCGTCGCCTACGCCGTTGCCGTCCGCACGTGTTCAAACCATTGTTTAGACGTCCGGTCTGCATTGCGCCCTTCATTGCCATTCAGGGTCGAATTCGACGGCCCCGAAAGCCGCCGTTCCTTTAGGTTTCGCCATACGCATGCACCAGCAGGCGACGTCGATCATGCGGCGTCATCTGCCGCCGGCGGCGCGATCCTGCGTCCCGTGAATGCGAGACCGAATGCGACCAAGAGGGCGATCGCCGTGATCCCGTAGATCACGAGCGCGATCGGGCTTTCGAACAGGATGCCGAAGTCGCCGTTCGAAATCGACAGTGCGCGGCGCAGATTGTTCTCCATGTCCGCCCCCAGCAGAATGCCCAGCACGAGCGGCACCAGCGAGATCTCTAGCTTGCGCATGATGAAGCCGAGCACGCCGAAGCCGATCATGACGAGGAGATCGAAGGTCGAGTTGCTGATCGAGTAGATGCCG
>DASYHX010000584.1:0-2402 GCA_035998065.1 Pseudorhizobium sp. | reverse complement strand
ATGTAAATATCCTTCGCTTAAGTTGACGTTGTAAACATTAACTGGATCACCTGTAACGTCAAGCGCTGGAGGCTTTTAACATGCTCTTCTTCGTCCTCATCTCCTTCGCCACGCTCGCGGCACGTTTGCTGGAGTGGCTGGTTCTGTCCCGGCCGGGCTCGTGGTCCTCTGCGATGCGTTGGGGAATGGCTGCCACCCTCGTCTTCTTTGGCGTTGACCACCTCGTTACACCTGAACGGTATCTTCCAATGATGCCGGACGTGGTTCCGTTTCACCCGGAGGTCGTTCTGCTGACAGGCCTTTGTGAGATTGCCGGCGCTCTGGGTCTGTTGATTCCGCGAACCAGACGGTTTGCGGGTGTCATGCTCGCGATCTACTTCGTCTGCGTCTTTCCGGCCAACATCAAGAACGCCCTCTATGGTGTGAACGTGGACGGCCTTCCAACTGCTTCCTTATACTATTGGGTGCGGCTTCTCTTCCAGCCACTGGCGATCTGGTGGGCGTTGCGCGCCAGCGGGGTCCTGCAACCAAACCTTGCGAAAAAGGGCAAAAGGTAATTCCTGCGATGAAAGGATGCGATGATGTCATCCTAAGCCTCCACTGAACAGCCAAGGCGATGACTTCGAGCGCTATTGGTTGATCTCCGGCTGGACAAGCCTTGCCAATTTGTCCAGAGAGTCCTGCCAACCAAGGTAGCAGGCTTCGCGCGGGATTAGGTCCGGGATACCGCTCTGCTCGATGGTGACTTCGGTACCCACCGACACCTTGCTAAACGTCACGCTAACGAGCATCTCGCCCGGCAAATTCGGGTCATCAAAGCTGTCCGTGTAGACCAGCCGTTCGCCCGGCACGACCTCCCGGTAGGTTCCGCCGAAGCTGTGGCTTTGTCCGGTCGTGAAGTTGCGGAAGGACATCCGGTGCGTGCCGCCAATCCGGGCATCGATCTGGTGCACCGTGCAAAGGAAGCCGTAGGGCGGCAACCAGCTTGCCAGTGCGTCCGGCTCCACGAAGGCGCGGAAAACTTTCTCAGAGCTGGTGGCGAATACGCGGTAAAGATTGACAGTGCTCGGCATCGTCTGTTCCCTTCTGACTCATCGTTGCGTGATGCTCCAAGGACGTGCCGCATGACGCGGCTGCGACAGGCGACTGCATATTTCTTCAAGCGGGGCTCGTCGTCCTCATCTCTTCTTTTGCTGCTTCACGTCGTCTTGGCAGGAAGCCCGTCTTCCAGTGTCAAAATTGACGAGCAGCTTTCAAGATGGATTTCTCCCTCGTTCCCGACGATCTCGGCAAGTATTCGCTGAATAACCGAACGCGTGGTCGATCTCCCAAGGCAGCTCTACCGACAGGCCACAGATCAATGTGAGCCAATGCATCGGAGCTACCCATAGTTCAACTTACTTGAGCACAGTGGCCCGATAACATAGAGTGACAATCACCATGATGGCCGGTTACGTGCGCCTTATCGAAGTCGAACAATCGTCCCATGGAAATCGAGCATTATTGTAGGACCGCCAATCGCTCCTCGGGAATCACCCGTCAACCTGATTGGACGGCTGTCAAGCAAGCAATCCGAGGAGCTGCAGCTTTTTTAGACGGCACTCGTTGTCCATAGGCTCGCCGGTCTTTTGGCACCTCCGCCAGACAGCCCAAACGCCGTGACGTGTTCTCCGAGGCGGGGTCTGCTCCTCCCACACAAGCTGTTCGTTCACCGGAGGTTTAGGAACATTGGCCCGCCGTTGCGTAAGGACAAGTAACCGAGCCCCTTTAGGCTTCGTTAGAAGTCAAACGGACCATGCCCGATTTCGGCAGGGATAAGGACGCTGCGGAAAACGTCGCTCCACTCGTGAATCATAAACCCGCCGCTGCCGGTGAAGAAGCCAACTGGCGCGTCCTTGCGCAGATCGAACTGGAAGCTACTGCATGGCGACGGCCCGACCAGGACCGGAAAGCGCGAGATCTGGCCCGTAACGGCTAGATGGAGGTGCCCGCAGATGACACGAATGTCGGCAGGTGATTGCGATAGAAGATCGGCAAGCTGGGCTTTCCCCGTCAAACCGATGCTATCCATGAACGCTATGCCAGTCTCGAAGGGCGGATGGTGCATCGCCAGGAGGATCGGGCCGTCGAAAGCAAGCGCATCGACGAGAAACGCGCGGGTCGCCTCGTCGATGAGGCCTCCGCCGGAGCCTTCGACCAGGGTATCGATGCCCACGAGCCGAAGATCGCCAACATCGTGGACCCAGTTGAGAGGTCCCGAACTCTCAAAAAGGCCAAGATCGGCAAAGGCGACGCGCATCGGCTCGCGCAGGTCATGGTTGCCGGGAATGACGAACAGCGGGAGGCCGAGCCGCTCTAGTTTCCCGCGAAACAGCGCGTAACTCTCGGCGGAGCCGTCATCG
>DASYHX010000577.1:0-2222 GCA_035998065.1 Pseudorhizobium sp. | reverse complement strand
CAATTCGCTCGTCGACACCGCAACGCCGTCTGTAGGCGGTGAAAGCATTGGACGCCTTGAAACTGCGCTCTCTCAAGCTCGTAGCTTTTCTCGGGCCTGGGAATTCGGGAAAGAAGTCGTCCGTCGGCTCCTTGCCCTTGGTTCGAAGCTCGACAATTTCAGCAAGCGCAGGGTGGATTGGAACGTAGCGAGACGACTTCTCTTTCTTCTGCGGCTTGAATTTAAATGCGCCCTTCGCCGTGTCGCCGACTTTCAGATCCACGATCACATCGAGGCGGGCGCCGCTCAGAGCAGCAATCATCATGAGGTCGTGCATCTCTTGTTTGGGATTCCCGAGGAGCAGGGTTTGGACTTCCTCATTGGTGAACGCCCGCTCTTCCTCTTCATGGGGAGTTTCATCGACCTTGACGACAACCGCCAGCCAGGGGTTCTCGTCATGGATTTCCTTGTAGGCGAGGTACTTCCAGTACTGGGCCAGCCGGGTGATATACTTGAGCACAGTGCGGGGCTGGATGCCGTTCGCCAACGCCGGAAGATCCATGGCGAACTGCTTCGCGGCCTTCGTCGTTATGGCTGATAGATCGTCCTTCAGGTCATTCTTGCGGCACCATGACACGAGGTAGTCGATTCCACGCTGGTCATCAGCGATCGTTCGCCGGCTTAAGCTAAGTTGAGCCACATACTCGTCGTAGTGCAGCTTCAATGGCGTTCCGCCACCAGTGGCTACGCGCATATAGCTCGTCGCCAACTGCTCCCTCTTCTTGTCATAGATGGGATAGCTACCCTCATCGTCATGTTCCATGGCGACCTCGGGCCCCAATATCTCGTAAGCTCGAGCCTCAGCCGAGGAGCGGATGTCGCGTTCGAGGCTTGGGTGCAGAGCTGCACGATATTCCTTTCGAACCAGCAGGGCTTCTCGCAAGATTGCCGCCTGATCCTTCACGTCGGCGCCTATCGCAAGTTCTATACGCTCTCGCAGTTCCTTGATGACGGCCCATTTCAAGCGGTTGGCAACCGCCAGGCTGTCGGTATGAAGGCTTTGCTTCAACCGAGTCCCCAGCTGTGACCGAAGATGACGCGGCACTGCCAGCGTAACCCGCCACTGATCACCATGCCGCTCAAGGAAGCGCTTGTCGGAAGAACTCTTGGCTGGCATGTTGCGTACCCAGTGTTGTACCCACCGTGGGCACCTACCATGCCTATAATCCCCGAGAGTCCTTGATTTTTCAATAAACTTGGAAACGCAAGATGGAGCGCCCGCTCAGCTCCACCATTCCGGCATCCCTGCAGAACGTCAGCCCTGCGGCGGCTGGGCGAGGTTTATTCTGTTTCCTTCGGGATCGAACACCTGTGCTACGGCGCCGAATGGTCCCTGGGCTTCGTTCACCAGGGAGATCTCATGAGATGCCAAGCGTGTCCGCTCCGCCGTCAGATCTAATACCACGATGGTCGTGATGCTCTTGCCGGCACGGGTCTCGTCCGCCCAGAGCTGGAAGCCTGCGGCTCCCATGTTGCTCCATTGCGCCATGCCGGGGATGGGCTGGTCGTCCGCGGGCCGCCCCAGCAGCTTTTCGTACCAGGCTAGCGCCGCATCAAGGTCGCGGACCACGGAAGAGGCGAAGATTCCCTGCACTGCCATTGTCGTCGTGTTCATGTTCGGAACTCCCTTGCTTGACCTGACGACGATTGGAGGTGCTCGGTTTCGACGCCGGTCGCCGAAAAAACTACTGCAGCGGAGAAGCTGCTTCCAGTTTGCCTGCGGCTCGGGCGAGCCCTTCGGAAATCACCGTCCGCATGGCGGCGCGCGCCTCGTCCGCCCGCCCCTCGGCGATAGCCGTGGCGATGCGCCGGTGGGACAGCACCGCCGCTCCGAGCAGCGCCGGCTCCTCGACCGGTGAGCTGATGGTGAAGGAGGCCGTCAGCGCCAGTTCTACCAAGGCGCTGATCGAGGCCATGAACGGGTTGCCCGAGGCCTCCGCAACGATCCGGTGAAAGGCGAGGTCGGCCCGCGCGAACTCCACTGCGCTGGTCGCCGCACCCATGTTCGCCGCGCAGTCGAGCAAAGCCTGCGCCTGCTCTTCGGTTCGGCGCTCCGCCGCCAGAGCGGCCGACTCCAGCTCCACCCCGATCCTGACCTCGGCAAGGCTACGGAGGAACGCCACATCCGGCCCCGTTTCGAAGTGCCAAGACAGCACGTCCGCATCGAAGAGGTTCCACCGCCG